>JAISTI010000193.1 GCA_031272685.1 Propionibacteriaceae bacterium
AGCTTATCGACGATGATCACCGGGTTCCGGCCGGACTTTTCGAGCTTCGCTTCGAGCTTAGTCGCGTCCATAGCGCTCCTCCGCAACCCAGAAGAACAGCAGCCCGCCCACGAAGACGGCCACCGCCCAGATAGTCAGCGAAATCCAGTAGAAGGGCGCGACCGCCTCGCCCATGAACATGCCGCGCGCCAGGGTGAGCACCTGGTAGAGCGGGTAGAAATCGTAGATGGTGATGACCCAGGGGTATTTTTCGAAGATCTGCGACACGTCGAAGAGCGTGCCGGAGGCGAAGAACAGGATGCGCGAGATGAACGGCAGCACCTGGGTGAGGTCGCGGATGTGGACGGTGAGGCGGGCGGCGATCAGCGTCACCCCGGTGTTGAACATCACATACAGCACCATCAGCGGGATGAACAGCAGCCAATCCCAATCCGGCCAGTGGCCCATGAACGGCAGCAGCACCACCATCAGCCCCAGGCAGGGCAGCAGCGATAGGAACTGCTGGCAGACCTCCGCCAGCGGCAGCGAGATGCGCGGGAAGGCCAGCGACTGCACCAGCGCCCGGTGGGAGGTGATGGAGCGGGAGCCTTGGGTGAGGCATTTGGAGAAGAAGTGGAACAGGAAGACGCCGATGATGACGTACGCGCCGTAGCCGCCGGGCCGCTCCCGGCCGATGAGCAGCGCGAACAGCACCCCGTAGAACAGCGCGTCCAGCACCGGGTTGAGCAGCAGCCAGAAGACGCCCAGCCGGTTCGTCTCCAAGGAGGCCCGCATCCGGAAGGAGGCCATGGTGAAGATGAAGTCGCGGCGGCTCCAGGTGGATTTCAGATACTCGCCGAGGGGTGGGCGGCCGCCGATGCGGTGCAGGCCGTGTGCGGCCGCGACGTCGGCAATGTCCACTTCAGTCCTTTGGTCTGGGTCTTGGAAAGTCTACTACCGGCTGCGGCGCTGGCCGTGGTACCAGTGGATGAGCTGCTGGGTGGACGCGTCTTGCGCGGCGAGGGCGTCCGCGTCGCCGCCGAGCGCGGGGGTGATCTGCGCGGCGAGCTGCTTGCCCAATTCCACCCCCCACTGGTCGAAGGAGTTGATGCCCCAGACGACGCCTTGGGTGAAGGTGATGTGCTCGTACAGGGCGATGAGCGCCCCGACGGCAGACGGCGTGAGCGCCGGGACGAAAATGCTTGTAGTGGGCCGGTTTCCCGTGAAGACGCGGTGCGGCACGATGGCCTCCGGAGTGCCTTCGGCGCGCACCTGCCCGGCGGTCTTGCCGAAGGCCAGGGCTTTGGTCTGCGCCAGGAAATTCGCCAAGAAAAGCTCGTGCACGTCGGCGTCGCCGTCTTTGAGCGGGTGGGCGGGGTTGGCGGCGGCGATGAAGTCGGCGGGAATCAGCCGGGTGCCTTGGTGGATGAGCTGGTAGAAGGCGTGCTGCCCGTTGGTGCCCGGCTCGCCCCAGAAGATCTCGCCGGTGTCGCTGGTGACGGGGCGGCCGTCGAGGCGGGTGCTCTTGCCGTTGGATTCCATGGTGAGCTGTTGCAGATACGCGGCGAAGCGGTGCAGGCTTTGCGCGTAGGGCAGCACCGCGTGGGAGGCGGCGCCGAGAAAATCGGTGTACCACACGTTGAGCAGCCCCATCAGCGCCGGGATGTTGCGTTCCAGCGGGGCGGTGGCGAAATGCTCGTCGATGGTGTGGAACCCGGCCAGGAATTCCGCGAAGCGCTCCGGCCCGATAGCGACCGCTACGGCGGTGCCGACCGCCGAATCCACCGAATAGCGCCCGCCGACCCAATCCCAGAAACCGAAGGCGTTTTGCGGGTCGATGCCGAAAGCGGCCACCTTGTCCAGCGCGGTGGAGACAGCCACGAAGTGCTTTTGCACCGCTTGCGCGGTGTCGATGCCGCGGGCGGCGAGGGCGTCGAGCAGCCAGGCGCGGGCCAGCCGGGCGTTGGTGAGCGTTTCCAGGGTGGTGAACGTCTTGGACGCGATGATGAACAGTGTGGTTTCCGGATCAAGCCCGGCGGTGGTCTCGGCCACGTCGGTCGGGTCGATGTTGGAGATGAACCGGCAGCTCAGGCCGGGCTGGACGTAGGGCTTCAGCGCCTCGTACACCATCACCGGGCCGAGGTCGGAGCCGCCGATGCCGATGTTGACGACCGTCTCGATGGGTTTGCCGGTGACGCCGGTCCAGCGCCCGGAGCGCACCTCATCGGCGAACGCGTACACCTTGGCCAGCACCTGGTGGACTTCCCGTACCACGTCCACCCCGTCGACGATCAGCGAGTCGGACGCGGGCCGGCGCAGCGCGGTGTGCAGCACCGCCCGGTTTTCGGTGGCGTTTATGCGCTGCCCGGCGAACATCGCATCGCGGCGCGCTTCCAGCCCGACTTCCCGCCCCAGGCTGACGAGAGCGCCCAGCACCTCGTCGGTGAGCAGATTCTTGGACAGATCCACGTGCAGCTCTCCGGCGTCCAGGGTGAACCGCCGCGCCCGCTCCGGATCGGCCGCGAACCACCCCGGCAGGTCGGCTTCGAATCCGCGCGCCAGCTCTGCCAGCCGCTGCCACGCCCGCGTCTCAACTGCGTCAATTCCCATGCCCCCAGCCTATTGCAACAGCGCCGCCGGTGGCCTCGCAAGCCTGCGCGCCTGCGAGCGAAGCGAGTGCGGCCGTCTGCGGAGTGGGCGGCCGTTATGGCGCGTCAACATGGCGTCTGAAGGGCGTAGCCCCGAAGGCCACGAGCGGAGGGAGGGGAGAGTTGGAGGTACTGCCGAGGGTGAGCTGAAGTAAGCTGGTGGACGAATTGAAACGGGAGGAGCCGAGATGCGGTTGTACCACGGCAGTGACGTGGCGGTGGCTGCGCCACGGCTGGTCGGGCAACGGCGCGGCCTGGATTTTGGCTCTGGTTTCTACACGACCTCGAATCTCACCCAGGCTGAGCGGTTTTCAGCGAATGTGGCCCGGCGGAGACGGTCCAGTTCCCAATTCGTCAGCGAATATGACTTTGACGAGAATGTCGCTTTCTCCAAGTTGGACGTACTGTCCTTTTCCGCGCCGGATGGCGACTGGCTTGATTTCGTGTTTGCCTGCCGGAGCGGTTCGTACGATGGGCCGGGCTATGACTTGGTGGTCGGGCCGGTGGCGAACGACGATGTGTATCCGACGCTGCAGGCGTTTGCCTATGGGGTGCTCACCCGGGAACAGGCCATCGACGCCCTGCGAGTTCGCCGGCTCTACAACCAATATGTGTTCCGCAGCGAAGAAGCGTTGTCTTTCTTGGAGTTTGTTTCGGCGTTCAGCCCGGTGGAGGCGAGCGGGTAATGGTTACGCAGGAGAATCTGTTTTCGGTGCTGGCATTCGTCACCCCGGGGATCATCGGGCACCTGATGGAGTGGCGGGGTTTGGACGAGGAGCAGGCAGCGCGGCTGCTGTACGAGTCGGAGGTGTACGCGCGGCTGGAAGAGGAGGAGACGAAGTTGTGGCATCTGAGCCCGCTTGCCCTCGCTGATTTGCTGCAGCAAGAGCTTGACACTGGCACCATAGATTGGCCGGAGGAGCTTTGAGATGACGGCTGAAGTGAAGTTCTTGGCCTATGTGGTCGAAGCGTACAAGGCTGCGAAGGGAATGTCCGGTCGTGAGGTGTTTGTGCTTTTTGAGCGTACTGGCGCTCTGCGGTATGTGCTCGCCAGCGCGGACGCCCTGCACACCACTGGCGCCGAATACACCATCGGCCAAATCGACGATTTCATCGCAAACCATTCTTGACCTCCGAAGTCTCTGGGCCCTCCACTCGTGGCGCGTCAACAAGGTGTCTGAGGGGCGGAGCCCCGAAGGCTGCGGCGGGCCAGGAGGGCGGCACCGTGGATTCCGGCGCGGTCGCCGAAGGCGGAGGGCAGGATGGTTGGAATTGGGTGGACGGTGAGGAGTTCGGCAACTGCCGTCCGCAGCGGGGACAGCAGAGTGTCGCCGGCCAAGGAAAGGCCGCCGCCGATTACGATGCGGGTCTCGCCGAGCAGCCGCACCACGCCGGCCAGTTCGCGGGCCAGGCCGTTCACCGCCGCCGTCCAGACAAGCTGAGCCACCAGGTCGCCGTCCTGGACGCCCTGCGCCACCTCGGCCGCGCCGGAGATTTCCCGGCCCGACAGGCTGGTGTAGCTGCGGGCGATGCCGGCCGCCGAAGCGTAGGTTTCCAGACAGCCCAGGCCGCCACAGGCGCACAGCTCCCCGCTAGCCGCGCCGCCGTGGCCGATTTCCCCAGCTGAGCCGTTGAGGGGCTGGCCGTCCAACACCACAGCCGCCGAGATGCCGGTGCCGATGCCCACAAAGACGAGCCGCGGTGCCCCCTGCCCGGCGCCCAGTTGGTATTCGGCGAGGGCTGCGGCGCGCATATCGTGCCCGAGTCCGACCGGCACCCCAAAGTGCCCGCCGACCATCGCCGCCAGCGGCAGTTCCTCCCAGCGCAGGTTTTTCGCATGCCGCACGGTGCCAGCCGCCTCATCGACGATGCCGGGCACCGCTAAGCCGATGGCCTGCGGTTGCCCGCCCAGCTCGGCGACGGCCGCGATGACGGCCTCCACCACCGGCAGCCCGCCCTGCGCCGGAGTCGGCCGCTGCACCGAGCGCAGCGCGCCGCCGTCACCCACCAAAGCGGCCTTGATCGAGGTGCCGCCCACATCCACGGCGGCCACCTCGGCGCTCAGCCCAGCCACACTTCCACCTCGGCTTTCCCGGACACGATGGGCAGCTTTGCGCAGTCGCGGCCGACCTGGCCGTCCCAGACGGTCGGCAGCTCGCGTCCGTCCAGGGTGGCCCGCGCCACGCCGGAGCACACCCGCGCCGGATTGTGCACGGTGATGTGGTAGACGCCGCCGCGCCAATGCCGCTGCACCTGGAAGCCCTCCCATTCGGCGGGGACGCATGGGTCGACGACCAGCCCGTCGAAGTCGGGGCGCAGCCCAAGGATGTACTTGGTGGCGGCCTGGTAGACCCATCCGGCGGTGCCGGTGAGCCAAGGGTTTTCCGCCTGCCCGTAAAGCGGGTGGTCGCGGCCGTAGAGGAACTGGCAGTACACGTATGGCTCGGCTTTGCGCACCTCGACGGCGTCGTTGAAGTTGTACGGCGCGAGCGCCTGGTAATACTCCATCGCCCGTTCGCCGCGCCCCAGCATTGCCTCGGCGATGATCGGCCAAGCGTTCGGGTGCGAGAAGATGGCGCCGTTCTCCTTCACCCCGGGATATACGCGGGTGACATAGCCGATGGAGTCGTCGATGCGGGTGTAGGACGGCCAGACCAAATGGATGCCGTATTCGCTTGCCAGCAGCTCTTTGACCGCGTCCATCGCCGTCAGCGCCCGCTCTTTGGGGGCAGTGCCGGTGATGACGGCCCACGGCAGATGCTCTAAGAAAATCCGGCCTTCCGCGTTGGCGGGCGAGCCGATCACCTTGCCTTCTTTGGTGAAGCCGCGCACATACCAGCGCTCGTCCCACAGCACCGAGTCGGCGACCGCGCGGCTCTGAGCGGCCAGCGTGCGGTAGGCGGCGGCGTCGGCGGCGAAGCCGAGGTGTTCGGCGGCGCGGGCCAGCGACTCGGCCGCCCAAATGTGCAAGAAGGCGACCAAGGCGGATTCCCCGCCGCCGAGGTTCAGGCAGTCGTTCCAGTCGGCGCGCAGCCCTTGGGCGATGCCGTGCGCGCCGCGGTGCTCGGTGGTGAAATCCACCGCCCGGCACAGGTGCTGGTAGACGCTGGCCTCCCCGCCGTCGGCGAAGGGCACGCTCAGGCGCAGGAAATCCTCGTCGCCGGTCTCCACCACGTAGTTGAGCACGGCCGGCACCAGCCAGAGGTGGTCGTCGGAGCAGGCGTCTTCGATGCCGTGCAGTTGGTCTTCGGCGCGGCTGGGTACGACGGTGGGCAGTTTGACCCCCACCGGGATGTCGCCCCGCGCGCCGTCAAAAAGCAGCGGGTCGAAAAGATGCAGGCCGTAGCCGGCGGACATCTGCCCATGCAGCAGCTCCAGCAGCCGCTGCCGGGTCTTGCCGGGGTTGGAATGGGCCACC
>JAISTI010000210.1 GCA_031272685.1 Propionibacteriaceae bacterium
TGGAAGGTGCCGGTGTCCAGCACGGTGTAGACGATGTGCGCCGGGGAAAGCTGGGTGGCGGTGGAGACGGCCCCGTTGCGGGCGATGGACGACTCCGCCGAGGCGGCCGTCGCGAACGACCAGCAGGAGCCGTATTCGCCTTGGTCGCGCACCGGGGTGACGGCGTTCGGGTTGGCGCTGCGCAGGTCGTAGGCCGCCGGCAGCGCCGCGCCGCGCAGGCGGCTCTTGGACGCGCCGTATTCGGCTTCGTTGATGACCTGGGTGTTCACCGAGGACGGGCGGATCGCGCCGTTGGCTAGGGAGCCGTCCAGCTCGGGGATCACCTCGGTGATCGCGTCGCCGACGGCTATCTGGCTTGCGGGGGTTTCGCCCGGCTGGGCGTGCGCGGGGGTTATCGCCGAGAAGGCCATGGCCAAAGCAATGGCCGGGGCGGCTATGCACACCGGTCTCATGTGGTCTCCCTCCACTGTTTTCGCTGCTATTGAAGTGTCAAGCCTACCCGGGGCGGGCAAGCGGCTCGCCGAGTCAGGGCAACTCGCGGGCCGCCCCTTTGTCCGCCGACAAAGCCATTGCGGCATATACCTGTAGGGCCTTCGACACCTTGCGCTGTCTGCTTTCGGGAACCCAGCCTAGCGAATCGCGCGCGGAACGGCGAACCGCCAATTCGGCGTCGGGGACGAGCAGGTTCAACGAGCGGTCGGGGATGTCGATCTCAATGACGTCCCCGTCTTGCACCAGGGCGATATTGCCGCCGGACGCCGCCTCCGGCGAGACGTGCCCGATGCACAGCCCGGACGAACCGCCGGAAAACCGCCCGTCGGTGATGAGCGCGCACTTCGGGCCGAGCCCGGTGCCTTTCAGGTAGCTGGTGGGATAGAGCATCTCCTGCATGCCCGGCCCGCCCTTCGGGCCCTCATAGCGCACGATGACGACATTGCCCTCTTTCACCCGGCCGCCGAGAATGGCTTCCACGGCCTCCTCCTGGGATTCGGTGACGACCGCCGTGCCCCGGAACGCCCACTGCTCCTGCGGCACCCCGGCCGTTTTCACAATCGCGCCGTCGGGGGCCAGGTTGCCCTTCAAGATGGCCAAGCCGCCGTCTTTGGTGTAGGGGTGCGCCACCGAGCGGACGCAGCCTTCCTGGGAATCGAGGTCCAGCTCGTCCCAGCGGGCGGCCGAGGCAAACGCCTCGATGGTGCGCTGGCCGCTCGGGGCGGCATGCCAGCGCTCGATGGCTTCCGCGGTGGCGCTGCCGGAGCGGACGTCCCAATCGTCCAGCCAGCGGGCCAACGATTCGGAGTGGACGGCGTGCACGCCTTCGTCGAGCAGCCCGCCGCGGCGCAGCTCGCCGAGGATGGCCGGGATGCCCCCGGCCCGGTGCACGTCTTCCATGTAGAACTTGTTGGTGTTCGGGGCGACTTTGCACAGGCAGGGGGTGGTGCGTGAAAGCGCGTCGATGTCGTCTGCGGTGAAATCGACCCCGGCCTCGTAGGCGGCCGCCAGCAGGTGCAGCACGGTGTTGGTGGAGCCGCCCATGGCGATGTCCACCCGCATGGCGTTGTTGAAGGCCGGCTTGGTGGCGATGGAAAGCGGCAGCACCGAATCGTCGCCGTCTTCATACCAGCGCTTGGCCAGCTTCATGACCAGCCCGCCGGCCTGCGCGAACAGCACCCGCCGGGCGGCGTTCGTGGCGAGCGTGGAACCGTTGCCGGGCAGTGCCAGGCCGATCACTTCCAGCAGGCAGTTCATGGAATTCGCGGTGAACATGCCCGAGCAGGAGCCGCAGGTGGGGCAGGCGGAGGCCTCGATCTGCTCCATCTGCGCGTCGGTGACATTCTTGTCCACCGCCTTGCTCATCGCGTCGATTAAATCCAGGCGCATGTCTGGCAGCCGCCCGGCCTCCATCGGGCCGCCGGAGACGAAAACCGTCGGCAGGTTCAGCCGCAGGGTGGCGTTCAGCATGCCGGGGGTGATCTTGTCGCAGTTGGAGATGCACACCAGCGCGTCGGCCTGGTGCGCGTTCACCATGTATTCCACCGAGTCGGCGATGATTTCGCGGCTGGGCAACGAATAGAGCATTCCGGAATGGCCCATGGCGATGCCGTCGTCGAGGGCGATGGTGTTGAATTCGCGCGGGATGCCCCCGGCGGCGCGGACGGCCTGCGCCACCACTTCGCCGACATCTTTGAGGTGGACGTGTCCGGGGACGAACTGGGTGTAGGAGTTGGCGATGGCGACGATGGGCTTGCCGAAGTCTTCGTCTTTCACGCCGGTGGCGCGCCACAGCGCGCGCGCGCCGGCCATGTTCCGCCCGTGGGTGGTGGTGCGGGAACGCAATTCAGGCATCTGGAACCTTTCTCTCAACTCTCCAAGCTTAGTCGCCGACGCCGTCTTAGTCGCCGGCGTCGGCGGAGTCGCCGCCGTCGGAGGCAGCCGCGGCTTCGACGCGCGCCAGCGCCCCGGCGAGCCATTTGTCGCAGACGTCCGCCAAGTGCTCGCCGCGCTCCCACAAGGACATCGCCTCGGTGAGCGGCACCTCGCCGGCCTCCAGCTGGGTGACGATCTGGGCCAGCTCGGCGCGGGCCTGTTCGTAGCTCAACTCCGCCTCGGGCGGCGCTTTCTTCGCCATCATTCCTCCTTGTCTTCAGGGTCTTCGGGTTTGCTTTCGACCACCTGCACGCCGAACCGGCCGTCTTTCACCCGGGCCGTCAGGGTGTCGCCGGGGCTGACCTGCGCCGGGGACGTGACCGGCGCCAGGCCTTTGACCAAGATGGTGTACCCCCGGCCGAGGGTGGCCTGCGGCGAGAGCGCCCGCACCCGCTCGCGCAGGTTCCGCACCCGTTCTTGGTGCAGCCGGATGCTCCCCGCCGGATCGCGCAGCACCGGGCGGGAGCGGGTGTCTTGCAGCCAGGCCTGCTCGCGCCGCACCCGCCGGACCAGCGCCTGGCGCAGCCGCCCGCGCGCCTGCTGGTGCTGGCGGCGCAGCTCGGCGGCGTCCGGCACCAGCAGCTTTGCGGCGTCGGTGGGGGTGGAGGCGCGCACATCCGCCACCAAATCCAGAATCGGGTTGTCGGGCTCGTGGCCGATGGCGGACACCACCGGGGTGCGGGCGGCGAACACCGCCCGTGCCAGCGCTTCGTCGGAGAACGGCAGCAGGTCTTCCAGCGAGCCGCCGCCGCGGGCGATGACGATGACGTCCACCTCTGCGTCGGCATCCAGCTCTTGCAGCGCCGGGATGATCTCTGGTACGGCTTGCGCGCCCTGAACGTGGGTGTTGATCACGCGGAACCGAGCGCCCGGCCAGCGGCGGCGGGTGTTTTCCAGCACGTCGCGCTCAGCGTCGGAGTTGTAGCCGGTGATGAGGCCGATGCAGTTCGGCAAGAATGGCAGCTTGCGCTTCAACTCCGGGGAGAATAGGCCCTCGGCTTGCAGCATCCGCTTGCGCTGCTCCAACTGGGCCAGCAGCCGGCCTTCGCCGGCGAGCTGGATTTGGGTGCAGTCGAAGACCAGGCGGCCGCTCTTGCGCCAGACGGCCGGCTTGAGCAGCGCCGCCACCGTCGCCCCCTCGGCGATTGGCCCGGCGGTGTCGAGCACCGTGGCGGTGGTGGAGACCGACACCGAGACTTCTTCGGTGGCGTCGCGCAGCGTGATGAACTGCAAATGGCCGGCGCGGCGGTTCAGCTCGATGACTTGGCCTAGCACCCACACCGCGCCCAGCCGCTCCACCCAGCCGCGGGTGGCGTCGAGCACCACGTGCAGCGGCTGCGGGCTTTCCGGGGAGCTGATCAACGGCACGGAAACAGATTAGTGTGTGCCTATGGCAAAAAAGGTGCTGCTCGCCTCGCCGCGCGGATATTGCGCGGGTGTGGAGCGCGCGGTCGTCACTGTCGAGCGGGCGCTGGCCGCCCACGGCGCGCCGGTATACGTGCGCAAGCAGATTGTCCACAACCGGCATGTGGTAGAGCGGCTGCAGCGCCGGGGCGCGGTTTTCGTGGAGGAGCTGGACGAGGTGCCGCCCGGCGCGATTGTGGTGTTCTCCGCCCACGGGGTTTCGCCCGCGGTGCGCGAGCAGGCGGCCGCCCGCGGTTTGCGGGCCATCGACGCCACTTGCCCGTTGGTGACGAAGGTGCACCACGAGGCCCGCCGTTTTGCCCAGGAGGGGGTGCAGATTCTGCTGATCGGCCACGCCGGGCACGAGGAGGTGGAGGGCACTACCGGCGAGGCGCCGGAGGCCATCACCCTGATAGAGCACCCGCAGGATGTGGAGGCCGTGGTGGTGCCCAACCCGGACAAGGTGGCTTGGCTGAGCCAAACCACCTTGTCGGTGGCGGAAACGGCTGAGACTGTCGCCCGGCTGCGCGAGCGTTTTCCCAAACTGGCCGATCCACCGCGCGATGACATCTGCTTCGCCACCGCCAACCGGCAGCAGGCGGTGCGGCAGCTGGCCGCCGCGAGCGGCTTGGTGGTCGTGGTCGGCTCCCCGAACTCCTCGAACTCGGTGCGGCTGGTGGAGGTGGCCCGGCAAGCCGGGGCCGGTGACGCCCGCCTAGTGGACGACGCCACCCAAATCGATCCGGCATGGCTGGCCGGGGTGGAGGTCGTCGGGGTTACGTCTGGCGCGTCCGTGCCGGAAGACTTGGTGCAGGGCGTGCTCGCCCGGCTGGTGGAGCTGGGCTACCCGCCCGCCGAGGAGGTCTGCTTCACCACTGAAACGCTCTCTTTCGCCTTGCCACGGGGGATTTAGGCTGGAAGCTCCGGCAGCTCGCCAGCCACCCCGGCGACTAGCTCGGCCTTCTGCAACCCCCGGACATCCGCCAGTAGCGGCGCCACTTCCGCCGGCTCACCCCCTTTCACTCCCAGCTGGTGCATCCGCCGGGCCTGGGTGATTACGTTGCGCTCCAAAGAGCCAACCGCGTCGTTGTAGTGGGAGACCGTCTTGCCCAGCGACTTGCCGAGCTCGGCGAAATGCTTGCCCAATGTCCCCACCCGGCGGTACAGCTCCGCCCCGATTTCGGCGATTTCCTGGGCGTTTTTCGCCAGCGCATTCTGCTGCCACGAATACGCCACCGCTTTGAGCATTGCTATCAGCGAAGACGGGGTGGCGATGACGATGTTCTGCGCGAAAGCGAACTCGTATAGCTTCGGATCGTGGGCGAGCGCCTCGGCCGCCATCGCCTCGTGGGGGATGAACAGCACCGTGAACTCGGGGGTGCCGGCGTCGGCGGTGAAATACCCTTTCGCGGCCAGCGCGGTGATGTGCTTGCGGACATGTTCGGAAACCCGCTTCAACTCTTCGGCGCGCTGGGATTCGTCTTCCTTTTCCAAGGCGTCGAGGAACGCCCCCATGGGCACTTTGGAATCCACGAAGATGAAACGGCCCTCGCCCATCTCCACCTTCATATCGGGCCGCACGCCCTTGTTTTCGGCGTTCTGGGAAGCGAATTGGGTGGAGAAATCCACGTGCTCACGCATCCCGGCCGCCTCCGCCACGTTTTTCAGCTGCAACTCGCCCCAGCTGCCCCGCGTCTGCGGCTTGCGCAAGGCGGTAGCCAGCGCGCTGGTTTCGGAGCGCAGCCGCTCGCTGGCCTGCTTCACGTCGTCTACTTTCGTGGAAAGCTCGGCGGTGAGCTTGACGCGCTGGTTTTCCACCTCGGTGAGCTTCGACTGCAATTTGTCGAGGTTTTCGCGCACTGGCGCCAGCACCGTCTCGGTGGCCTTCAGCCGTTCGTCGGCCGCCTTGCGGGCCTGCTCGTCTTGGGCCTGCAGCACATCTGCGGAGATGGCCTTGAACTGGTTCGCGAGCTCTTCGCGGCTTTCTTTCAACTGGGCGAGCTGCTCACGCGCCGCGTCCCGCTCGGATTCCGCCCGCGCCTGGGCGATCTGCGCGGCCGCCGCGGAAGCGCTGGCCGCAGCTGCCTGCTGGCGGGCCGATTCGGCCTCGGCATCGGCCGCGGCCGCCCGCGCGTTCGCGGGGCGCACCGCCAGCGCATACAAAGCCACCCCCGCCAGGGCCAGCACCCCGGCGACAATCCATCCTGAATAGTCCATACCCCCATTCAACACCCCGCCTAGGACAAAAACGGGGCTGGGCGGGGCCTACTTCACCTTTTTCGAGGTTTTCACCGCGCTCCACGGCCCGTAGTAGGTGCCTTTGAGCGTGCCGGACTTGACCACCCGCACCGCCCGGACGCGGAACTGGTACGCCTTGCCTTTGGTGAGTTTGGCCACCTTCAGCGCGGCCTTGGTGGCGGCCACCGTCTTCGACTTCCAGGCCTTCTTGCCCTTTACGCGGTATTGCACCTGGTATTTCGTGGCTAGCTGTTTGGCCGCCACCTTGGCCCATTTTGCCGTCACAGCCTTCTTGCCGACGGTGAGGCTCTTGAGGGAGACCTTCGAGAGCGTGACTTTCGCGGTTGTCGGGGTCGGCTCGTCGAGGGCGGCGATCTTGGCCGTCGCCGTGCTCCAGGCGGAAGTGGCGGCGGTGTAGTCGGGGTGGGAGGCGCTCACGCGCGCAGAGATGGTCTGACCCGCGTCGGCGGCGGTGAGCTTGTAGCTGCTGCCGGTCGCACCGGGAATGGCGGTGCTGCCGCGGCGCCACTCGTAGCTGAGCTGGGCATCGGCGGGGCTGGTGCCGGTGACGGTGGCCGTGAGCGTCCAGCCCACCTGGGTGGTGCCTTCGATTTTCACCGTGCCGGGCTTGGCCGCCAGCTTGTCTTGCACCAGGTCTTTCGAGCCGACGCCGTTGCTGTACACGCCCATCCAGCCGGAGTGGGCGGTGATGTAGCCGTCTTTGGTGGCGGTGATTCTCAGGAAGACCACGCTGCCAAGGTCGGCGGCGGTGAGCTTGTAGCTGGTGCCGGTCGCTCCCGGGATGTCCACCGGGGTCTTGACGTGGGGGTAGGTGGTGGACGGGAGGGTGCAGCCCAAAGTGCATTCGGCGCGGCCCCACTGGTAGCTGAGGGTGGCGCCGGGTTCGAGGGTTTCGATGGTGGCGGTGAGGGTCTGGCCGACATTGTGGTCGCCGACCACGTAGACGCCGCTGAGCGCGACGATGGGGATGGCGAAGACGCGCACGTCGTAGTCGTATTGGGTTTGCGGCGCTCCGGTGACCCCGGTGATGGTGACGTGGTAGACGTCCGGGGTGTCGGCGGCGGGCTTGCCGAGGGCGGGCATCACCCAGCCGAAGCCGTTGCTCACCTGCCGCACGTCGCTCACCGATACCGGGCTGCCGTTCTTGGTGACGGCGACGCTGGCGGCGGCGGTGCTGCCCGCCTTCAGGTAGAACGACCAGTCGGGGGCGGTGTCGTAGGCGAGCTGGTAGGGGAAATACCCCGCCGACGGCCACGACCAGTATTCCGGGGTGGCGATGGAGCCGGTGTAGCCGTGCATCACGTTGTAGCCGCTGGTGGAGCCGGAAGCGAACGAGGCGAAGCTCCCGTGGAGGATCTGGGCGCGGTGGCCGAGGGCGCGGTTGGACGAGCCGGGGTCGTCTATGTACAGCGGTACGGACGCGGCCCCGGCGATGGTGGCGATTATCTCCCCGGACGCCCCGGCGGGAAAGGTGTCCGCCCCATCTGCGGTGTAACACGGCCAGGTGGCGTCGCGGGTGTGGTTGAGGGTGCCTTTCGCGTGCAGCATCAGCGCCGCCTGCTGGGTGGCGGCGAAAGCGGCGGTGTTTTCCGTGGCGTTTGGCAGCCCGGCCAACGCCCGCGCGAAGTTGATGGCGGTGAAGGTGGCGTCTTGCGCGGCCGGCGACGGCGCGCCCGGATCGCAGGTGGCGGCGTCTCCAGTCCACCCGATCGGCACATCCAGCGCCGGCAGATATTGCGTCAAATACGCCTGCCGCACCGAGTCCACAGACGTGGGATCAATGGTGACTGGCGCGCTGCGCGCCACCGGAGCCGTTCCCGCCAGCACCGATGCCGTCAACGCGGCGCACGCAAAAGCTGAAGCGATTTTCCTGAACATGGCTCCCCCCAAAGTCTGGTGCCACCCATTATTGCCCATCCACCAACCGCCCGCGGAGTTTTCCAGTAATTACACCCTCGACAGCCAGGAGTCGCGTAGGATTGCCGACACAAAAGGCTATGTCCCAAGCTGGTTTGCCACCTATGACCGTGGGGAACGCTATGTGACTGACGCCGAATGGGTGAAGCGTTTCCCGCACACGACCGTCTTGCCGACAAACTGGACGAAGAAAACCCCCTGGAGCTGAGCGTCCGCGCGAATCTGCGCAGATACCGCAAAGAGCGGGGGTTGAGCCAGGATCTCCCCGCTGAGGCTGCGGCTAAAGGCCCGCCGTGGCAAGCGGCAAAAGCTGGGCAAACCGGCTAAATCCAGGTGGGGAACCAGATGCGCAGCAGCCACTGCCAGCGGGGGAGGACCTCGTCGGTCAGGATGGGGTAGATGAAGGCGAAGTTCAGGGCGACCAGGCCGACAAAGGCGCCGACGGCGGCGCCGCGCAGCACGCGGTTCGGCCCGCGTTTCGGCCCCAGCAGCAATGCCAGGCACAGGGCCAGCTCGATGCACATGAACGGGATCATGGTGATGGTGTAGAAGGAGAAGGTGGGGCGTCCGGAGTAGATCCACCAGGGCACGTAGCTGGCTGCGGCGGCGAGCACGCCCACACCGAAGCGCCAGTCGCGGTCGCCGATCCACCACACGAAGCCCAGCACCAGCGCCAGCGCGCACGCCCACCAAAGCAGCGGGGTGCCCATGCCGGTGATGACGCGCAGGCACTCGCCTTGGTCGAGCGGGCAGCCGTCCGTGCCCGGCTGGATGTCGTTCACGGCGTCCATCGCCGTCGGGCGGATCATGAACAGCCACTGCCACGGATGCGACTCGTAGGAGGGGGTGGCCTCCTCCATCATGTATTTGCCGGTGTGGAAGTTGTAGATGTCGATGTGGTCGTGCAGGAATGAGGCGACATCCGGGCCGAGCGCCTTCACCGACGGGTCGTCGGGGTTGTCGGCGCCCCACTGCCGGTCGTAGCCGCCCGACGTGAGGAACCAGCCGGTCCAGGTGGCGATGTAGACGGGCACCGCCACCACCACCATGCGGAAGAACGCGGGAATGCCGTCGATGATCAGCGCCACCCAGGCGTTCCAGCCCGCCCCGGCGAGCCGCCGCGCGCCGACATCCCACATCACGCACAGCACGCCCATCACCGCGAGCACATACACCGAGTTCCATTTCACGGCCACGGAAAGCCCGAAGAGCACCCCAGCCGCCAGCCGCCACGGCCGCAGCCACACCACCGGGCCGAACTCCCCGCCGAAATCGTCTACGCCGCGCAGCTCCAGCTTTTCGGCGATCCGCCGCCGGTAGTAATCCCGGTCGGCGACACAGGCGGAGACGGCGGCCACCAGGAACATCGCCTGGAAGATGTCGAGCAGCGCCACCCGCGACATCACGAAAGTCAGCCCGTCGAGCGTGAGCAGCAACCCGGCTAGCGCGCCAATCCAGGTGGAGCGGGCGATCCGGCGCCCGAGCCGGATGGGAAGCAGCACCATCACCGACCCGGCGATTGCGGCGGAGAAACGCCAGCCGAAAGAGTTCATGCCGAAAAGCTGTTCGCCCAAGCCGATGAGCCATTTGCCCAAAGGCGGGTGGACGACGAAAGCCGGGTTGTCCTCGAAGACGTTCACATTTCCGGAAACCACCACGTCGTTGACCGGGGTGCCGTTCACCTCTTCCGGCCAAGAGCGCTCGGCCCCGGTCTGGATGAGGGTGTAGGCGTCTTTGGCGTAGAAAGTCTCGTCGAACACCAGCTTGTTGGGATAGCCCAGGTTCACCAGCTTCACCACCAGCCCGAAAAGGGTGATGGCCAGGGTGATCAGCCAGGCGTTCAGCTTGTCCATGGGCTGCCAGTCGCGCAGCCGCTCCACATTCGTGCGCGAGTCGAACCAGCGCGGCTTCGGCGGCGCTATCGGGGACGCCAACTCCGGCACCGGGCCAGGGGTGGAATCCGCAATGGGGCTCTCAGCGGGCGGGACATCTGCGACCGGGGCAGCTGCGACA
>JAISTI010000139.1 GCA_031272685.1 Propionibacteriaceae bacterium
CGCACCAGGCGGGTGATGAAGGGCTGCTCGGAGGTGCGGGCCAGCAGCAGCCGCTCCGCCCCGGTGCGCACCTCGATTTCCATGCCCGCCCGCACCTGGAAGGTGCGCCGCCCGTCGCACCACACCACCCCGCCGGGCGAGCCGGGCGCGGGCAGCACCTCGACGCTGACGACCGAGCTGGGGCTGAGCACCAGCGGCCGGGTGAAAAGCGCGTGCGCGCTGAGCGGCACCAGCACATTCGCCTCGACGGTGGGCCAGATGACCGGCCCGTGCGCCGAAAAGGCGTAGGCGGTGGAGCCGGTGGGGGTGGCCACCAGCACGCCGTCGGTGGCCCAGCGGGAAAGCGGGCGGGAATCGATGCGCACCAGCACTTCGAGCATCCGCTCGCGGGCGAGCTTCTCCAGTGAGCACTCGTTGATGGCGAAGGAACTCCAGAGCTTTTCCCCGCCGGGTTCGGCGAAGATGGCGCAGTCGATGGTCTGGCGCTGCTCTACGTGGTAATCGCGCTCCACCACCCGGCGGATCAGCGATCCGACCTGCGAGGATTCCAGCTCGGCCAGGAAACCCACATGGCCGAGGTTCACCCCCAGCAGCGGCACCCGGCGTGGCAGCGCCCATTCGGCGGCCCGCAGGATGTTCCCGTCGCCGCCGAAAACAACGGCCAGCTCCACATCTTGGGCTTCCCGCTTCGGCGCCAGCGCCGCCTGCGGGGCAGCCTCGGACACGTCTGCGAAGCCTTGGTCGTCTAGAAAACAGGTGATTCCGGCCGCCGTCATGCCCAGGGCGAACTCAGCCGCCGCCGCCAGCGCCTCTGGCCGGTGCGGGTGGACTGTCACCGCGACTGCTCTGCTCACGGGGATAAATCTACCCGCCTACCCGGACAGTTTTCCCCAGATTGCGGCTCGGAGGCCGCAATGGCAGCTAACCGCTCGCCGTCCCGGCCGCCGCTCCCCATCCCGGGATGACCCAGATTCTCAGTACTCGAAGCACAGCTCCATGGCCCAATAGTCCATGGTGTCCTTGGCCTTCTTATAAGCCTTGCGTTTGGAGTAGTCGCCTTGCAGGTAGAACACCTTGGCGTACTTGGCCATTTTCTTCAGCGCGGAGCTGGCGTCTGGGTAAAGGTGCTTGCCACCTTCGAAATCGCGCATCATCAGCAGGTTTTCCGTCTGGATTTTGGAGATCTTCCCGGTGCCGTCCCACACGTCGCCGTAGTTGTAGAACTCGCAGAATTTCTTCTTGCTCACCTTCTGTTTCACGTAGTCCAGCGCGGGCGTGGGCTCCGGATCCGGTGACGCGCTGGCTTCTTCAGTTGGCGTGGCAGGGGGCTCCTCAGTGGGCGGGACGTACGACTCGTCCGGCTCGCACTGGCCGGTGCTGGCGTTCCAGTGCGCCCACTCCCCGCAGTCGGTTGGGGCGGCGACACAGTAGCCGAGGCTTTCGTCCCACTCAGTGTCCTCCGGGCACTGGCCAGGGTTGGTCGGCCGCAATTCGGAGGGGATCGTCTCCTCGGGAATAATCCACGCCGAGACGCACTCCTGCTTTTCCTCGTCCCACATGGTGTCGAGCGGGCACTCGTGGACGGCTGGGTCGCCCCTCAGCGTGCCCACCACGTACATCCCCGCGACGGCGGCCACCAGTCCCGCCACGATCAGCCCAACTACCAGCAGCACCCAAAGCAGCGGGTTGGTCTTCTTCGGCGGCTGCGGCGGCGGATACTGCGGGTACCCCGGCTGTTGGTATTGGCCGGGCTGTTGGTATTGCCCCGGCTGCTGGTATGCCCATTGTTGCGGCCCCGGCTGCTGGCCTTGCGGCGGCTGTTCGGGTTGTGGCGGATAGCCGGGCTGGCTGGGCGGGTATGGCGGTTGCTGGCTCATGGTGTTCCTATTTGATGCTGACGGTGGCGGTGGCGAAGTTGGAAAGCGTCGAGGTGGCGACGCCGTCGTCAATGCCCACTACCGCGAACAGCGATACCGCCCCCTGCACCGGGATGTTGACGGTCTTGGTGGCGCCCTTCGCGCCGAGCGATCCCCAATACACATAGCGGCTGGACGAGTCGGCATAGAACAGCAACACCGCCTGCGCTCCGGAGAGCTTCGCGGCGGGCGCAAAGGTGACGGACACCTGGCCCGCTCCCTTCGCCTTGGCTTTCAAGGTGGGCGCCTGCTCCGAGAACTTCGGCACCCCGGAGACGATCTTGCTCAGCTTCGACGGGCTGGCGGGCTTCGTCACATCTTGGAGCCGGAAATAGTGCGTCACCCCGGCAGGCAAACCCGTCACCGTGGCGCTCTGCCCCTTCACGGTCTTCGCGTACCGGTATGGCCCGCCCTTCGCGGTCGCCACATAGATGGCAGTCTTCGCGCTCTTCTTCGCCGCGCCGGTATAGGAGGTTTGCCAACTCAACTCCAGTTTGTTCACCCCCGGCTTCTTCCCCACCGCCACCTTCGTGGGCGTGGTGGAGGTGGTGGTGACGGAGGTCTTCGCCGTCGACGATGTGGCTTTGGTGCCCTGATAGTGCACCGCCTTGAAGTAGTACTTCGTGCCGGGGGTCAGCCCGCTCACCTTCAGCTTCGTGCCGCTGGTCCCGCCCACATACTTCCACGGGCCGCCTGATGCGGTGGCGGCGAACACCTGGGTGCTCACGTCTTTCTGGCCGTCCTTCCAAGTGAGGGTGACGGAGCCGGGGCCGGGCTTGGACGCCTTCAGGCTCTTGGGCGCTTTGATGGTGGATTTGCCCTCCGCGGAAGCGCTCACGGCCGGGCAGTCGTGCGCCGGGCCGTCCTCCAGTTGGGTCATCTTGCCTTCGTAGGTCATCCAGGGTTCGACATGGCTGTAGATGTAGAAGCCGCAGTCGGCACTGGGGGCCAGGTAGGCGGGGTTGCTCATCGTCCAGGCTGCGGAGGACCAAATGGAGGAACCGTTTGCCTTGGCCGCCGCGTCCTTCAAGTGGACTTCCACGTACATCTTCAGCTTCGGCCCCTTACTTGCCGAGACGCTGATCGGCCAGAAGAGCCCATTCGCGCCGACCTCGGTGGAGCCGATGGCCCTCCATCCCTTCGACGACGTCGACCAACCGTAATACCGGATCGTGACCCGGTCGATCTGCGCGGCGGTGAAACTGGTGGTGAAGGTCACCTTGGCCGGCAGGATGACCTCGGAATAGCCGCACACATGGCTCTCGTCGTCCTGGACCAACCGCTTCTTGCCGTTGTCATCGGTCACCCAGTGGTATCCATGGCAGTTCAAGTCTGAGCGCATTTTGACGAACCGGCCGAAAGCCAAGGACGTGATCTTCGGCTTCTTCTCGGCTGTGGCTTGCACCGGCGCGGAGCCGATGGTGTACATCCTTCCGCCCACGCTGATCACGCCGGTGAGGGTGCCGCCGTCCGCCGCCTTGATGTTGTACGAGACGTTGCCGCCGTCCGCCTTGTTGGCCACCTTCCCCACATAGCGGCTCTCCTGGGAGCCAGCCGGGGTCAGATACAGCAAAATGTTCCCGGTAACGCCCTTGACCGAGCCGAAAGTCACCGTGGTCGACCCGTTCGAATTGTCCTTCGCCGACACCCCGGAACTCTCCGCGGTGGCGGTGTACCGCACGCCCGACCACCAGGTGTTGTCGCCGAACTGCACGTCAATGTAATAAAGCGTCTGCGGAGCGAGTCCGGTGATCAGGTGCCGCCAGCCGCCCGCCGCGAGGTGGCCCGAGTACGTTCGATCCGACTTGTCCGACTTGCTGGAAACGAAGATGTTCGCCCCGCCGGGAGGATTGTCCGTGGCGTGCCACTTCGGATACACCTCGATCACGGAACCCGAGACGGAAGCGGTTTCGGCAAACACCTCCCACTTCGGGGTCGTGAACGTGTTGACGGCTGAGACGGTGTAGGCCTGCTTCGGATCGCCTTCCGCGAGCCAGGCGGTGTAGGTGGTGTTGTCCTTCAGCCCCCAGACCTCCATGGAATCCCACGTAAAGTAATCCGCCGTCAGGCTGCGGTAGAGCTTGCGGTCCACCACTTTCGATTTGCGCCTGTCCGTGCCCTCGGCCAGGTGGAGCCGATACTCCTGATAGATGGTGTCGCGCACGTGGAAATCCACCTTGAGCATCCGTTGGGTGTTGGTCCAGTTCAGCTCACCGGGCGGGAACTCCCCAGCTTGCGCGGGCGGGGCGGCGGCCAACAGGCCAGCGGTCAAAGCAAAGGTGAGGGTAGCGGTGGTGAGCGAGCGTTTCATGTGGCCTCCTTCGGGGGGTGCTGGGGAACGCGACCCGAGGCTCGGGGTTCAGACCCAGAGACGGCCATGCCGCCTAACAGAACGCTAGCCGCCGGGCCGGGGGCGGCGAAGAGATAGCCGCCCCGACGGGCGTTTAATTTGCATTTAAACACCAGCGGACGGCCCGGCCAGACTGCCGGTAAGCTTTCCGGAAAGGCCTGGGAGGAGCGATGCGCGGCAAGGTTTCACTGCTCGCCGGGTTTGGCCTGTTCACGTACGCGTTCCTCACCGCCGAGTTGCTGTTCAACACCTGCGCGGCTGGTGTGCTTGGCGAGGCTGCGGCACTGCCGCTATACGGCGGGGGCTGCCTGGCGGCTGCCGCCGGCTATCTGCTCTGGCCGCTCGCCTGCCGCTTGCCCCCCGACCGCCACCGGCAAGCCTTGCTGGCGGTCGCCGCGCTGGGAGCCTTCTGCTCGCTGGTCTTGCCTTTCGCCGCCAACCCGGCGCTGCTAGTCGCCGCCTACCTGCTGGGCTTGCTGCTGGCGGGAATGACAGGCGGGGCGGCCCTGCACGGCCTGGCCCGCCAACTCCCGCTCCCCCGCCTGGGCATCACGATTGCCGCGCCCTACGCCGGCGCGTTCGCGCTGCAGGCGCTCGCCACCTGGGCGGCCGGGCTGCTCGCCGAGCCCTTCGCCGCCGCGCTGCAACACTGCCTCGTCGCCGCCGCGTTGGCGGCCGCCGGGCTGCTGCTGCCGGTCGCCTGGCCGGAGGCGCCCCGCCCCACGCCCACCACCACCGCCCGCACCACCCGCTATCTGTGGCTGGGCCTGGCTTCCTGCGTCGTCATCTGCTGCCTGTTCGGGCTGGCGGACGGCATCGTGATGAACCTGTACACCGGGCAGCAGTTGGACGCGCAGGACGCGGTGCGGCTGATCTGTATCCCAGGCATCCTGTTCGCCGGGTGGATGGCGGACGTCAAAGAGGGCTCGCTGTTCCCCTTCGCCACCATCGCGGCCATGACGGCGATAATCGTCGCCTTCCACCTCTTCAACACCGCCGAAACCTTCAACGCCGCTCTTGGCTGTGTGTACTTCTTCGGCTCGTTCATGACGATGTACTCGATAGCTGTGTTCGTCGGCCGGGCAGTGCGCACCGCGAACCCCTCCCGGTGGGCGGTAGCCGGACGGGCGGCGAAATACCTTGTCGGCGGCATTTTCGCCCTAACATCCGCTGCGCTCTTCAACGCCCTGGGCTTGCTCTGGGTGACGGCGGTTTACGTGCTGGCGCTTATCGCCCTGCTCGGCGTCCGCCTGCTCAGCCCGACCCTGAACGCCCTGCCGCCGGAAGATGTCGCCGACGACCCGCCAGACGCGCTGTCCGAGCGCGAGCATGAGGTGCTGGCCATGCTGCGCTCCGGCGCCACCACCGCCGAAATCTCCGCCCGGCTTTTCATCACGCAGAACACCGTGCGCGTGCACATCCGCAACATCAAGCGCAAGACGGGTGCCCCCACCCGCGAACACCTCGCCCGTTAAGCCCGCCGCAGCTTCAGGAAGAACTCGGTGTTGCCGTGTTCCCCGGGCAGCCGGCTCTCGCCCTGCCAGACGGCCTCCCAGCCCAGTTCCGCGGCGGCGGCCACCACGCCGGTGACGGCTTCGGCGCGCAAGCCCTCGTTTTTCACCACGCCACGGGAATCCAACCCGCATTTCCCCACCTCGAATTGCGGCTTGACCAGCAGCAACGCGGTTCCCGCCGGTTTCGCCGCCGCCAGCAGCGGCCGCAGCAGGAGCTTCAGTGAGATGAAAGAGACGTCGGCCACCACCAAATCCACCGGCTCGCCGCCCACATCCGCAAGGGTGAGCCCGCGCAGGTTCAGCCCTTCCACCGCCACCACCCGCGGGTCGGCGCGCAGCGCCGCGTCGAGCTGCCCGTGG
>JAISTI010000220.1 GCA_031272685.1 Propionibacteriaceae bacterium
CGCGGGCTGCTTGCCACCCGCTGAGATTGCCAACCAGCCCGCACAGGCGAACAATTGGGCCATGGCGAAAATCTCACTCGTGCTGGGCTCGGGAGGAGCCCGCGGCTACGCGCACATCGGCGTCATCCAGGTGCTCAAGGAGCAAGGGCACACCATCAACGCCGTCTCCGGCACATCAATCGGCTCGCTCATCGGCGGCTTGGAGGCCGTCGGCAAGCTGGACGAATACACCGACTGGGTGACGGGCATGAGCCAGCGCGACGTGATCTGGCTGCTGGATCCCAAGCTCGGCTCCGGCGGGGCGCTGGGCATGGAGCGGGTGTTTACCCGGATGCGCGAGCTGTACGGCGGCGCGCACATCGAAGACCTGCCCATCCCGTACACGGCCGTCGCCACCGACCTCGGCAACCGCCGCGAGGTGTGGTTCCAATCCGGCCTGCTGGCCACCGCAGTGCGCGCATCCGTGTCCATACCGGGCGTCATCACCCCGATCATGGTCAACGGCCGGCTGCTCGTAGACGGGGGAGTGGTGAACCCGGTGCCGATAGAGCCGGTGATGTCCGCCGACTCCGACCTCACCGTCGCCGTCAGCCTCTCCGGGTGGACCCCGCCCGACTTCGGCTCCTCGCCGGTGAAATCGTCATCGTGGATTTCCTCGCTACTGTCCAAACTCACCGGCAAAGAGCCCGCGCCGGAGCCCGAGCCCGACTACGAAGAACCGCCGGCCGACCTCGGCATCGCCGAAGTCACCGCCCGCGCCTTGGAGACGATGGGCGCGCTCATCACCCGCTACCGGCTGGCCGCCCAGCAGCCCGACGTGCTCATCACCGTCCCCCACGACTCCGCGCACTCCATGGATTTCCACCGGGCCGAAGACTTGATCGCCCTCGGCCGCGAACTCGCCGAAGCGGCCCTGCGCGAACAGCTCCCCGAGGCCCCGAACGGGCAGCCGCCGGACTAGCTCGCGATCTGCGGCGCGCGGGCTTCCAAAATGGCGAACACCTCGTCCAGCGAGACATTGCCGTGCGCGGCGCGCAGCTCGCGCGGCGAGCCCTGCGCCACCAGCTTGCCAGAGTTGATGAACGCCAGCCGGTTGCAGTGGCTGGCCTCGTCCATGTAATGGGTGGTGACGAAGAGCGTCACCCCGGATTCCGCCAGCTCGTAGAGCAGATCCCAGAAACGCCGCCGGGCGATTGGGTCGACTCCCGAAGTGGGCTCGTCCAGGAACAGCAGCTCCGGCTCGTGGATGGTGGCCGCCCCCAAGGCCAGCCGCTGGCGCCAGCCGACCGAAAGGTTGCGGGTCAGCTCCGCCTCGCGCCCGGCCAGCCCGGCCATCTGCAGGATGTACTCCCGCCGCTGGGCGAACACGTCCGGCGGCAACTGGTACACCCCGCCGTAGAAGCGCAAATTCTCGTCCACCGTCATGTCCTCGAAAAGGGAGAACCTCTGCGACATGTAGCCGATGCGCCGGCGCACCTCCTCGACGCGCTTGGCGACATCCACACCCAGCACCCGCGCCTTGCCGGAGGTGGGCTTGAGCGCCCCGGTGAGCATGCGGATGGTGGTGGTCTTGCCCGAGCCGTTCGCCCCGAGGAAGCCGAAAACCTGGCCCGCCGGCACCTCCAGACTGAGGTCGTCCACCGCCGTGAAGCGGCCGAAAACCTTGGTCAGATGCTCGATTTGGACGGCGTTCATCACGCCTCCCGCAGCCGGTAGTGGGTGGCGGCGACCGCCGAGGAGAAAAACACGACGGCCATGCCCGCCAGCATCAGCAGCGGGTAGGCCATGTCCGCGAAGCCGGACTGCTTCATGAAAGTGGAGCGCAGGATTTCTATCATGTGCGCCAGCGGGATTGCTTGCGTCACCGGCTGGAACGCCTCCGGCATGGATTCGATCGGGAAAACCCACCCGGAAAGTACAATGAACGGAATCAGCGTGAATACGCACGTCTGGATGGCCTGCTGCCGGTTGGACGACACCAGCGAGATGAGCAGCCCCAAGCCGATGGCAACCAACAGGAACAGCGCCAGGCCGGTGGCCAGCACCCAGATGTTGCCCGCGAACGGCACCCCGAACCACCAGGTTCCCAAGACGCCGACGATCGCCGACTGGGCCACCGCGATGACGGCGTAGGGGGCGACCTTGCCGGCCAGGTATTCCCCCGGGCGGATTGGGGTGGTGAACATCTGCTCCAAGGTGCCCGCCTCGCGCTCGCGCACCACCGCCATCGACATGATGATCATCAAGGTCATCATCATGATCAGGGCGATCAGCCCCGGAATCATGGCGTTGACGACGGCGAGGGTCGGGTTGGCCACCACCCGCACCCGGGCGTCTATGCGCGGATACGCCAAACTGGCGCCATTTTGGCTTGCCAACTGGCTGTTGAAGGTTTGGATGATTTGCACCGCGTAGTTGGACGCGGTGGTGGAAATCTGCGCGTTGGTGCCGTCCACCACCACCGCCACCGGGGCCTGCCGCCCGGCGGCCACCCCCGCGGCCGTCCCGTGCGGGATGACCACCCCCAGCACCACCTGCCCGTCGTCCAGCAGCGGCTCCAATTCCGC
>JAISTI010000006.1 GCA_031272685.1 Propionibacteriaceae bacterium
CCACCCTTGTGAATCAACTCTCAGGAGTTGGTGACGTGCGTGTTCTTCGGCACGACGGTGATGTCGCCGGAGACGACGAAGCCGCGGGCGATGTCCTGCTCGTGGTCGACGCCGATCTGCACGCCTTCGTCAACCACCACGTTCTTGTCGAGAATCGCAGCCTTGACGGTGGCGTGGCGGCCGATCTTGCAGTTGTTGAACAAGACCGAGCCTTCGACGCGGGCCCAGGTGTCCACCATCACGTTCGGGGAGAGCACCGAATAGGAGACGTCGCCGCCGGAGATGATGCAGCCGTTGGAGACGATGGAGTCTTCCGCGGTGCCGCGCATGACGAATTTCGCGCCGGGAAGCTGCGCCTGCGCCGTCCAGATCGGCCAGCGGTTGTTGTACAGGTTGAACTCCGGATTCACCGAGACGAGATCCATGTGGGCGGCGTGGTAGGCGGCGATGGAGCCGACGTCGCGCCAATAGTTGCGGTCTTTGTCGGTGGAGCCGGGCACGTCGTTGGTGGTGAAGTCGTACACCTGCGCCTGCCCGCCGCTGACGAAACCGGGGATGATGTTGCCGCCCATGTCGTGGCGGGATTCGGTGTCTTCGGCGTCTTCGTTCAGCGCCTCCACGAACGCCTTGCGGGTGAAAACGTAGTTGCCCATGGAGGCGAAGGACTCTTCGGGCGAATCGGGCAAGCCGGGCGGATCCTTCGGCTTTTCCAGGAAGGCGCGGATTCTGCCGTCCGCCCCGGCGTCGATAATGCCAAAAGCGGACGCCTCCGCGCGCGGAACCCGGATGCCGGCCACCGTGCACCCCAGCCCGGAGTCGATGTGGGCGTTCACCATCTGCTCGACGTCCATACGGTAGATGTTGTCGGCCCCGAAAACCACCACATAGTCGGGGTCTTCGTCGCGGATCAGGTTCATGGATTGCCAGATCGCGTCCGCGCTGCCCTGGAACCACTGCTTGCCGGTGCGCTGCTGCGCCGGGACGGACGTGACATACGCCCCCAGCATGGTGGACAGCCGCCAGGCCACCGAAACGTGCCGGTCGAGGGAGTGCGACTTGTATTGCGTCAGCACGCAGATCTTCGTCAAGTCTGAGTTGACGAGGTTGGACAGCACGAAATCGATGAGGCGGTAGGTGCCGCCGAACGGGACGGCGGGCTTGGCGCGGTCGGCGGTGAGGGGCATCAGGCGCTTGCCTTCACCGCCGGCGAGGACGATCGACAGGACACGAGGTCTTTCCATACCACGAACCTAGAGGGAATCCGCCGCGCTCACAAGGGGAACCGCTGAAAAACCGGAGAGTTTTGTGCAAGCATTGCCCCATGAAGGTCTCGATCCTCACCCGCGAATACCCCCCCTACATCTATGGAGGCGCCGGCGTGCACGTCGGCCAGTTGGTGCCGCAGTTGCGCAAGATCGTCGAGCATGTGGACGTGCAAGCGATGGGCGAGCCGCGCGAAGGGGCGACGGCGCACCCGGAAAACTATCCGGCCGGCGCGAACGCCGCCATCCGCATCCTCGGCACCGACATCGCCATGGCCAACGCCATCCCGGAAGACACCGACGTCATCCACTCCCACACCTGGTACGCCAATTTCGCCGGCCTGGTCGGCTCGCTCTACCTCGACGTGCCGCATGTGGTCACCTCCCACTCGCTGGAGCCGCACCGGCCCTGGAAAGCCGAACAACTCGGCGGCGGCTACCGGGTGTCCTCCTGGGCGGAAAAGACCGCCTTCGAGGCGGCGGCGGCCGTCATCTCGGTGAGCGCCGGGATGCGCAAAGACGTGCTCGCCTCCTATCCGGATTTGGATCCCAGCCGGGTGTACGTGGTGCGCAACGGCATCGACACCGAAGAATTCAAACCCGACCCGGGCACCGACATCGTCAACGGCCTCCATGTCGACCTCGACCGGCCTTTGGTGGTTTTCGTCGGCCGAATCACCCGCCAGAAGGGGCTGGTGCACCTGGTGCGGGCCGCCAAGGATTTCGACCCCGACACCCAGTTGCTGCTGCTGGCCGGAGCGCCAGACACGCCCGAGATCGCCGCCGAGTTCGACGAGGCGTTCACCGCCCTGAGCAAGACCCGCCCGGTCACCTGGGTGCAGGAGATGCTGCCACGCGCCTCGGTGCGCCAGGTGCTCACCCACGCGACCGTCTTCGCCTGCCCGTCCATCTACGAGCCGCTCGGCATCGTGAACTTGGAGGCGATGGCCTGCGAGACGGCGGTCGTCGCCTCGGCGGTGGGCGGCATTCCGGAGGTGGTGGTGGACGGCGAGACCGGCCTGCTGGTGCCCTACGACCCGGAGCAGGCGGCAGATCCGGCGTATGTGGCCGCCTTCGAGGCGAAATTCGCGCAAGACGTCAACACCCTGACCCGTGATCCGGAAAAGGCCCGGCAGTTCGGGAAGGCGGGCCGGCGGCGCTGCATCGAGGAGTTTTCGTGGGAGAAAATCGCCAGGGAGACGGTGGCCGTGTACGAGAAGGCGATCGCCTGGCACAACCGCTGAGCGGCTGCGGCCGCCGCGGCTCAGATGTGCGGCAGCACCCCTTCGAGGGCGTCTTTGAGATCGCGGACTTCCTGCGCGTTGAGTTCGATGACGAGTCGGCCGCCGCCTTCGGCGGGGATGCGCATGACGATGATGCGGCCTTCTTTCGTCACTTCAATCAGACCGTCACCGGTCCGCGGCTTCATGGCTGCCATCTTGATCCTCATCTGTTGGAGACAACGTCGCCATTTTACCCCAATCGCCGTCCCCGTCCGAATCCGCGGGCACGGCTTCGGCGGGCGCTTCCGCCTCCGGCTCATCCGCCGGTGAACCCTCCAATTGCTGCGCGACAAGCTCTAACAGCGCGTCCACCTGGGTGGCCGAGTAGCCATTGCGGCCGGCTGCGGAGAACCGGTAGGCGCGCAACTCGTCGGCGGTGATGTCCCCCTCCGGCAGCCCGGTCGGGGCGGGCAAATCCACGACTTTCTTCGGCAAGGTGCCGTGCTGCCACACGCCGATGACGAAAACGCCGCCGAGGAAAATCAGCGCGCCCAGCGCCCACAAGAACCAGTCCATATCCGCAGTCTATGCGAACCACACTGCTCAGACGCCGCCCGTCGCCGCTTTCACAGCCTCCTCGGGGTCGTCGGTGATGATCATGGCCGTCAGGTCGATTTCGTCGATGTATTGGCGGGCGAGCATCTGTTCGCGCATCCAGCCGATAAGGCCGTTCCAGTATTCGCTTCCGAAGAGCACGACTGGGAAATGCTCGATCTTGCCAGTCTGCGCCAAGGTGACGGCCTCGAAGAACTCGTCCATGGTTCCGAAGCCGCCGGGCAGCACGATGAAGCCCTGGGAGTACTTGACGAACATGACCTTGCGGACGAAGAAATAGCGGAAGTTCACCCCAAGGGTGATGTACGGGTTGAGCACCTGCTCGTGCGGCAGCTCGATGCCAAGGCCGACGGACACGCCGTCTTCCTCCCAGGCACCGCGATTGGCCGCCTGCATCACGCCGGGGCCGCCGCCGGTTATCACCGCCCGCCCGGCCCGCACCAGCAGCCGGGCCATCTGCTCAGCGGCTTTGGCGAACGGATCGTCTTCGGCGATGCGGGCGGAGCCGAAAACCGCCACGGCCGGGCCGAGCTGGGCCAGCGCCCCAAACCCTTCCACGAATTCCGCCTGGATGCGCAGCGCCCGCCAGGCGTCGTAGTGGACCCAGTGTTCCTCGCCCAGGTTCTCCAGCAGCCGCAGGTCGGCGGTGGTGACTTTGCCATGGATGTGCCGGCGGATCTCCGGCCCGAATGCCCTCTTCGTCATGGCGCGATTTTATTGCGCCGGAAGCTCCCTGGGTAGGAGTCGAACCTACTTCGCTAATCCTGATTCAAAGTCAGGCGGGCCCTGCCGAAAGACCAACCAGGGAATGGCACGTCCGATTATTGCAAATGATACGATTGCTACGTTAGCGTAACTTGAAATTCGCGCCAAAGTTGCGCTGGGGACCGCGGAAGACGCGACAGAGAGGTGGCGAAATGGCGGAACGCGCCAAGCCCACGGCGGACGGCAAGCAGCGCCGGATGCGGCGCAACGACCGCCGCCAGCAGATCATCGACATCGCCCGCAAGGCGTTTGCGGAATACGGCTATTTCGGCTCGTCCATCGAGTACATCGCCGAGGAGGCCGGGGTGTCCAAGCCGATCATCTATGACCACTTCGGCGACAAGGAGGGCCTGTACTCGGCCGTCGTGGACGCGGAGATGAAGATCCTGACGAAGATGGTTTTCGACGCGGTGCGGGATGTGCAGGACGATGTCTTCTCGCACCTGGCCCGCTCGGCGCTGGCCATTCTCACCTACGCCGAAGAACGCCCGCTCGGCTTTCAGATCATCGCCCGCTTCCCGCGCTCCTACGAGCCGCGCGACCCCGGCCCGTGGCAGCCGACGCTCCTGGACGATTTCGCCGACCGGCTGGCCAAAGAATTCCGGGTGGTGCTCACCCAATTCGGCCACGACCCGGTGACGATGGGCATTTACACGCACATGATCATCGGGGCGGTGGAGCTGGCCACTCGCTGGTGGGGCCTGCACGGCGGGGAACACGGGATTACCAAAGAGCAGATGGCGGCTTTCTGCACCGGCTTCAACTGGTACGGCGTGGACAAACTGCCGCTGAAACCGCCGCCGCTGCCGCCGATGGAAACCCCCGACCCGGAATAGTCAGCCGCCCAACGGCCCGCTGACCGGGCCGGAGACGGCCAGCGCGCGCGCCACCCCAGGCGCGTTGCCCAGCCGCAAGGCGGCTTCCCGCGCCGCGTCCGCGCCCGGCAGTAAAAAGGCCACCGTGGGGCCGGAGCCGGAAATCACCGCGCCGTGCGCCCCCAACCCGTCCGCAAGGCTCAACAACTCCCCCAGCTCGGGGCGCAGGCTGACGGCGGCGGCGGCCAGGTCGTTGCGCAGCTCTTTGCCGACCCGCCGGGCGTCGGCGGAGGCCAGCGCCTGCAGCAGCTCGTCGGGAGCTTCTTTCACGAAGGGGACGGCGGGCAGCTCGTCGAAACGGCGGAAGACCTCCGGGGTGGACATTCCTTGATGGGCCAGCGCCAGCGCCCAGTGGTATTCGCCATGGCTGCGGACGGGCCGCAGCTTGTCGCCGCGGTTCACCCCGAGGGCGGTGCCGCCGAGCAGGCAGAAGGGCACGTCGGCGCCAAGTTCCGCGGCCAATCCCAGCAGCTCTTCTTGGGTCAAGCCGCAGCCCCACAGCTTGTCGCAGGCGGCCAGGGCGGCGGCGGCGTCGGCCGATCCCCCGGCCATCCCCCCAGCGATGGGGATGCGCTTGTCGATGGTGAGCCGCGCTCCCGGCCCGCCTGCGGGAAAACACCTGCCGGCCAGCAGATTCGCCGCCTTCACCGCCAGATTCCGACTGTCGGCAGGCAAGCCGTTGGGGCGGGTGAACCTGACGCTGACCTCGTCGGCTTCTTCGGCGGTCAGCTCGTCCCACACCCCCACCGCTTGGAAGACGGTGACGAGCGGGTGGTAGCCGTCCGCCCGCCGCGGGCCGGCGCGCAGGCTGAGGTTGATCTTCCCGGGAACCCGGACGGTGACGCTAGCCATCGGCCACCTGCGCCAGCCGCGCGAAGTCCGCCACGTCCAGGGTTTCGCCGCGGGCGGTGGGTGGGATGCCGGCGGCCCTGAGCGCGGCTTCGGGATCGGCGAGCGCGGGCGCCAGCACCGAGCGCAGCATCTTGCGCCGCTGCGAAAACGCCAGATTTACCAGGGAAAACACCTTGTCCCGATTGGCGGGCGGCGGATCGGTGCGTTCGAAGGCAACCAGCCCGGATTCCACATGCGGCACCGGCCAGAACACCCCGGCGGGCACCGTGCCCACCTTGCGGGCGTCGGCATACCAGGCCAGCTTCACGCTCGGCGCGCCGTAGGCTTTCGAACCGGGGCGGGCGACGAGCCGCTCGGCCACCTCCAACTGCACCATCACCAGCCCGCGCCGCAGCGCCGGATAGCGCTCCAGCACGTGCAGGATCACCGGCACGCTCACGTTGTAGGGCAGGTTCGCCACCAGCACCGTCGCCTCGCCATCGCCGGGCAGGTCCAGCGCGTCGGCGTGCACCACTTGAAGCCGGCTGGCCGCTTGCGGCAGGCGCGCGGCGACCGTCTGCGGCAGCAGCGCCGCCAGCCGCCCGTCGATTTCCACCGCGACCACCCGCGCCCCGGCCTCCAGCAGGCCGAGGGTGAGCGATCCGAATCCGGGGCCGACCTCCAGCACCACGTCTTTGGCGGACACTCCGGCGGCGGCCACGATCCGGCGGACGGTGTTCGCGTCGTGGACGAAATTCTGCCCGCGCTTCTTGGATGGCGCCAGGCCGCACTCGGCGGCCAGCGCCCGGATGTCCGACCCGCCCAGCAGCGCCATCACCACTCCCCGAAATAGCTGGTCGCGTTGTTGTGCAGAATGCGGCACAGCTCGCCCAACTCCAGGCCGCGGCGCTGCGCGATGAAGCGGACGGTGAGCGGGATGAGGTGCGCGGCGTTCGGACGGCCGCGATACGGGGCGGGGGTGAGGAAGGGCGCGTCCGTCTCCACCAGCAGTTGCCCGAGCGGGACGGTGTCGAGGGCTTCGCGCAGATACTCGTTGGCGGGGTAGGTGATGTTGCCGGGGAAGGAGAGCCAGTAGCCGCGCCCGGCGCATTCGCGGGCGAAGGCGGCGTCGCCGGAGAAGCAGTGCATCATCACTTTGGCGGGCGCGCCTTCGGCGTCGAGCACCTGCAGCGTCTCGTAGTGGGCGTCGCGCTCGTGGATCATCAGCGGCAGCCCCAGGCGCTTGGCCAGCTCGATATGCCAGGCGAAAACCCGGTATTGGGTTTCCTGGCCTTCCGGATCCTTTGTCCGGTAGAAATCCAGCCCGGTTTCGCCGATGGCGCGCACCTGCGGGCACTGCGCCAACTGCGCTATTTCGGCCAGATAGCCGTCCAGTTCGGCGCCGGCGCGGGCGGCGTCGTTGGGGTGCAGCGCGACGGTGGCTATCACCGCGGGAAACTCGCTGGCGTGGGCGACGGCCGTGCGGCAGTCGGCCACCTCGGTGCCCACATCGACGATGCGGCAGACTCCCACCCGGCGGGCGGACTCGACCAGCTCGGCTACCGGCACCGATGCAAATTCGGCGGTCATTGCCAGGTGGGTGTGGGCGTCGGTGACCGGCGACGGCAGCGGGTCGGCGGGCGGCGGCAGTGAAGGGTCGCGCTTTTTCTTGCTCATTGGCGCTCCTTGCGGCCCCGGCCGGCGATGACGACGGTGATTTCCCCTTTGAGGCCGCCTTCGGCCCACTCGGCAAGCTCGGCGAGCGGGCCGCGGCGGGTTTCCTCGTGCAGCTTAGTTAGCTCGCGCGAGACGCTGGCCGGGCGCTCCGGGCCGAGCGTCTCGGCGGCGTCGCGCAGGAAAGCGGCGACGCGGTAGGGGGATTCGTAGAAGACCATGGTGCGCGGCTCGTCGGCCAGCTCGGCGAGCCGGTTGCGGCGGGCGCCGGGCTTGCGCGGCGGGAAGCCTTCGAAGCAGAAACGGTCGGTGGGCAGCCCGGATAGGGCCAGCGCGGCCGTGAGGGCGGACGGGCCGGGAACTGCCGTCACCTCCACTCCCGCCTGGGTGGCGGCCACCACCAGCCGGTAGCCGGGGTCGGAGATGGTTGGCATACCGGCATCGCTCACCTGCACCACCGTCTTGCCTTCCAATAGCGCTTGCACAAGCCCGGAGGTTCTGTCTGCCTCGTTGGAATCGAAATTGGACACGAGCCGCGCGGCCGTCTGCACACCGAGGGCGGAGATCAACTTGCGGGTGCGGCGGGTGTCTTCCGCGGCGATGATGTCGGCCGATTCGAGCGCGGCGCGCAGGGCGGGCGAGGCGTCGGACAGGTTTCCTATCGGGGTTCCCGCCAGAATCAACACAGCGTCAGTCTAAACGCTCGCGTAGTATTAGCCCGTGAGCGAGTTGCAAACACCGGATGCCCAGGGGGGCATGGGCGTGGACACGCCCGGCGTTTTCCCTAGCCCGCT
>JAISTI010000011.1 GCA_031272685.1 Propionibacteriaceae bacterium
GCCCGCGCACTTGCAGCAGCCCGGATTTCGGCCCGAGTGCCGCCCGCCAGAAGCCGCCCCAGAGCATCGCGGCACCGATGCCGGTGCAGCCGAGCCGCCAGTGCTCGGCGAACACGATGGCCAGGCCGGCGAACACCCCGAGCAGGGTGGTGAGCAGCGGCCATTGGTTGCGGATGACGACGGCCGCGGTGAGCTTCTGTTGGGGGGTTTCGCTCATCGGGCCTGCTCCGCCCGTTCCACCACGTTCGCGAGCAGCATCGCGCGGGTCATCGGCCCGACGCCCCCCGGATTCGGGGAAACCCATCCCGCCTTGCCAAAGACGTCTTCGGCCACGTCGCCGCGAATCCCTTCCGGGGTGCGGGAGACGCCCACGTCCAACACCACCGCCCCTTCGCGGATCATGCCGGCGGTGAGCATGCCGGCTTTCCCGGCAGCGGCCACCACGATGTCGGCGCGGCGGGTGTGGGCGGCGAGGTCTTTGGTGCCGGTGTGGCACAGAGTGACGGTGGCGTTTTCGCTGCGGCGGGTGAGCAGCAACCCGAGGGGACGGCCGACGGTAACGCCGCGGCCGATGACGCAGACTTCCGCACCGGCGAGCGGGATCTGGTAGCGCCGCAGCAGCTCGACGATGCCGCGCGGGGTGCAGGGCAGCGCGGCCGGCACGCCGAGCACCAGGCGGCCGAGGTTCACCGGATGCAGCCCGTCGGCGTCTTTGGCGGGGTCGATCAGCTCTAAGGCGCGGTTCTCGTCCAATCCCTTGGGAAGCGGCAGTTGCACGATAAAACCGGTGCAGGCCGGGTTCGCGTTCAGGGAGCGGATGGCCGCTTCGACGTCGGCCTGGGCGGCGTCGGCGGGCAGGTCGGCGCGGATAGACTCGATGCCGATTTCGGCGCAGTCGCGGTGCTTGCCGCGCACATAGCTGACGCTGCCGGGATCGGCGCCCACCAGCACCGTGCCCAAGCCGGGCCGGATGCCGGCCCGCTGCAAATCGGCCACCCGCACCGCCAGCTCTTCGCGGATGGCCTTGGCGGTGGCTTTCCCGTCCAGAATCTGCGCCATACCCGCAATCCTAGTGGCTGGCGGAACCTCCAAGGCGGCCCCATGCTTTAGGCTGGGGGCGCTATGGAAAGGATTCAGATTCGCCGGGCGCTGGTCTCCGTCTACGACAAGTCGGGATTGGCTGAAATTGGCAAGGCGCTGGCGGGAGCGGGCGCCGAAATCGTCTCCACCGGATCGACGGCGGCCGCGCTACGCGAATCCGGGGTGCCGGTGACGGCGGTGGAATCGCTTACCGGTTTCCCCGAGTGTTTCGACGGCCGGGTGAAGACCCTCCATCCGAAAATCCACGGCGGTTTGCTCGCCGACCGGCGGCTGGAATCACACCGCGCCCAAGCCGAGGCGCTGGAGATCCCCGGTTTCGACCTGTTGGTCTCCAACCTCTATCCGTTCGCACAGACTGTGGCCTCTGGGGCTGGCTACGCGGAGATTATCGAGCAGATAGACATCGGCGGCCCGGCGATGGTGCGGGCGGCCGCCAAGAATCACGCCAGCGTGGCCGTCATCACCTCGCCCGGCCAATACCCGGAGCTGCTGGACGCGCTCGCGGAAGGCGGTTTCACGCTGAAGCAGCGGGCGGCGCTGGCGGCGGCGGCTTTCCAGCACACCGCCGAATACGACGTGTCCGTCGCCAACTGGATGGCGGCGGGCGAGCCCTTCCCGCAATGGCTGGGCGCCACCTGGCGGCTGCGGGCCCAGTTGCGCTACGGCGAGAACGCGCATCAACAGGCGGCCCTATATTTGGACGGCTCCGCCGGGCTGGCCGCCGCCGCGCAGTTGCACGGCAAAGAGATGAGCTACAACAACTACACCGACGCGCAGGCCGCCTACCGCGCCGCCTTCGATTTCGGCCAGCCGTGCGCGGCCATCGTCAAGCACGCCAACCCGTGCGGCATCGCCGTCGCCGCCGACATCGCCACCGCCTACGAACGCGCCTTCGCGACCGACCCGGTTTCCGCCTACGGCTCGGTGGTGGCGTTGAACCGGCCGCTGAGTGTGACGGCGGCCGAGCGGATTGCCAAAGTTTTCACCGAGGTGGTGCTCGCCCCCGGCTTCGAGCCGGGCGCGCTGGAGCTGCTCGCCCAGAAGAAGAATCTGCGCATCCTGCAAGCGCCGGAATACCAACCCCCGGCCGCCGAGTTACGCCCAATCTCCGGCGGATTGCTGGCGCAGCAGCCAGACCGGCTGGACGCCCCCGGCGACAATCCGGCCAATTGGCAGCTGGCCGCCGGGAAGCCAGCCGACCCCGCAACTCTCGCCGACCTGGAGTTCGCCTGGCGGGCCTGCCGCTGTGTAAAGAGCAACGCCATCCTGCTCGCCAAAGGCGGCGCCGCCGTCGGCATCGGCATGGGGCAGGTCAACAGGGTGGATTCCTGCCGGCTGGCGGTTGCCCGCGCCGGCGAACGGGCGGCGGGTTCCGCAGCCGCGTCTGACGCCTTCTTCCCGTTCTCCGACGGGCCGGAAATCCTGATCGCGGCGGGGGTCGCGGCCATCGTCCAGCCCGGCGGCTCCATCCGCGATGAGGAAACTATCGCCAAAGCCCAGCAGGCCGGGATCACCATGTACCTGACCGGCACCCGCCACTTCTTCCACTAACCTTCCGGCGGCAGACGGCATTGGCATAGGCTGGCGTCATGCCACGCACTGCTATCAAAATTTCGGTGGTGGGGGTCGGCTTCGTCGGCTCCACCATCGCCTACACCCTCATGATGAAAGGGGTCGCCAGCGAGATTGTGCTGGTGGACGTGAACCAGCGCCGCGCCGAAGGCGAGGCCATGGACATCGCCCACGGCGCGCCCTTCGCCGCCGCCGCGACTGTGCGGGCCGGCTCCTACGAGGACACCGCCGGCTCCGACCTCGTCATCATCACCGCGGGCACGAACCAGAAGCCGGGCGAGACCCGCATGGATTTGATCACCCGCAATTCGGCCATCATGAAAGACTGCGCGGAAAACGTCGCCAAGAACTCCCCGAACGCCCTGCTGTTGATTGTCTCCAACCCGGTGGACGTGATGAGCTATGTGGCCTGGCAGGTGAGCGGCTTCCCCCGCGAGCGGGTGATCGGCTCGGGCACGGTGCTCGATTCGGCGCGGTTCCGCTATCTGCTCTCGCTGGCGTTCAAGATTGACCCGCGCAACATCCACGGCTACATCCTCGGCGAGCACGGTGATTCCGAATTCCCGGCCTGGTCGCTGGTGAACATCGCCGGCATGGACATCGACGAGGCGTCGCACGCTTTCGGCGACCGCTTCACCGCCCAGCACCGCGCCGACATCGCCGCCGCCACCCGCAACGCCGCCTACGAGATCATCGACCGCAAGGGGGCCACCTACTACGGCATCGGCATGAGCGCCGCCCGCATTGCGGAGGCGATCGTGCGCGACGAACAGTCGATCATGTCGGTCTCGACGCTGTTAAACGGCGAGTACGGCATCGACGACGTGTTCTTGTCCGTGCCGACGATCGTCGGCGAAGGCGGCGTGGTGCGGGTACTCACCCCGGAGCTGGCGCCGGATGAAATCGGAGAGCTGGTGAAATCGGCGGGCTTGCTGAAGCAGGCCCGGCAGCAGTTGGGCTAGCCAGGCAGGCGGGCTATTTGGCCGGGCGCAGCAGCGGGAAGAGGATGGTCTCGCGGATGCCGGTGCCTGTCAGCAGCATCATCAGCCGGTCGAGGCCCATGCCCATGCCGCCCATCGGAGGGGCGCCGAATTCCAGTGCGTTCAGGAAGTCTTCGTCGAGCTGCATGGCTTCCGGGTCGCCGGCGGCGGCCTTCAGCGACTGGGCGGTGAGGCGCTCGCGCTGGATGACCGGGTCAATTAGCTCGGAGAAGCCGGTGGCGCGCTCCACGCCGCCGATAATCAAATCCCAGGCTTCGATGAGGGCGGGGTTGGAGCGGTGCTGGCGGGCGAGCGGTTGGGCGATGGGCGGATAGTCGCACACGAAGGTGGGCTGGACGAGCCCCGGCTCGACGAGCTTTTCGAACAGCTCCATCACCAGCTTCTGCGCCTCCCAGCCAGGATCGTGGTCGATGCCCAGCTTTTCGGCCAGCAGCCGCAGCCGCGGCTGATCCGTCTCAGGGGTGATTTCCTCCCCAACAGCCTCTGACAAGGTGGGATACACCGGTTTCCAGGCCCATTCGCCGTCCAGGTCGATGACCGTCTCCGGCTGGCCTTCGGGCTGCCAAGCGAGTTGGCGGCCGCTGGTGGCGTCGGCGGCGTCGAGGATGAGCTGCTTGGTCATCTCGGCGATGGAGAACTGGTCTCCCCACGCCTGGTAGGCCTCCAGCATGGTGAATTCGGGGGCGTGTTCGGAATCGATGCCCTCATTGCGGAAGATGCGGCCGATTTCGTAAACCTTGTCTGCGCCGCCGACCATGGCGCGCTTGAGGTAAAGCTCCAGCGCGATCCGCAG
>JAISTI010000048.1 GCA_031272685.1 Propionibacteriaceae bacterium
CTCCCAGGCGGCCTGGGCGATTTTGCGGAAAAGCTGGCGGGCGTCGACCGTCTCGATGGGCTTGCCCGTCATGCGGGCGGTGAGTTCGAAAGGCTCCCCGATTTCGACGGCGCGCATGAATTTGTCCGAGACCCGCACCGAGTTGTTGGCGTTTTGGTATTGCACCGAGACGATGTCCCGGCCGCCGAGATCCATGTCGAAGCCGGCGTCACGCAGCACCCGGATTTTGTCTTCTTCGCGGGCCTTCGTCTCGATGAACTCTTCGATGTCGGGGTGGTCGATGTCGAGGACGACCATTTTGGCGGCCCGCCGGGTGGCGCCGCCGGACTTGATGGTGCCGGCCGAGGCGTCCGCCCCGCGCATGAACGACACCGGGCCGGACGCGGTGCCGCCGGAGGAGAGCAGCTCTTTGGACGAGCGGATTTTGGACAGGTTCAGCCCCGCGCCGGAGCCGCCTTTGAAGATGAAGCCCTCTTCGCGGTACCAGTTCAGGATGGACTCCATGGAGTCGTCTACGGAAAGGATGAAGCAGGCGCTCACCTGCTGCGGGCTGGAGGTGCCGACGTTGAACCACACCGGCGAGTTGAAGGAGAAGTATTGGTTCACGAGCATCCAGGTCAGCTCTTCGGCGAAGATGCCGGCGTCCGCCTCGGTGGCGAAATAGCCGTGTTCCCAGCCGGCATCCCGGTATTTGCGCACCACCCGGTCGATGAGGGTTTTCAGGCTGGACTCGCGCTGCGGGGTGCCGAGCGCGCCGCGGAAATACTTGGTGGCGACGATGGTGGAGGCGTTGAGGCTCCAGAAGGACGGGAACTCGGCGCCTTTCTGCTCGAAGATGACCTCGCCGGTCTTCCAGTTGGTTTGCACGATGTCGCGCGATTCCCAGGCGACCTCGTCGTAGGGGTGGACGCCCGGACGGGTGAACACCCGCTGGAGCTTCATTCCGTGGGCGGCGGGCGCCGCGATCGTTGTTTCTGCCATCTCAAACAGCCTCTCTCAGTCTTTCAATCTCCAGTGCGAAATCGTCTACCGACTCGAACTGCCGGTAGACCGAGGCGAACCGCAGGTACGCCACGGAATCGAGCTTCCGCAGCGGCCCGAGGATTGACACCCCGACGTCTTGCGCGGGAATCTCGGAGACCCCGCTGGCCCGCAGGCCTTCTTCGACCTGCTGGCCGAGCCGCGCGAGGTCGGTGTCGGTGACCGGGCGGCCTTTGCAGGCCTTCCGGACCCCGGCGATGACCTTCTCGCGGGAGAAGGGCTCGACCACGCCGGAGCGCTTCACCACCACGAGCTGCATCTGCTCCAGGGTGCTGAACCGCTTCTGGCAGGCCACACACAGCCGACGGCGCCGGATGCTCAGGCCGTCTTCGGCCACCCGGGAATCGAGAACCCGGGTGTCGGTGTTACGGCAGTATGGGCAGTGCATCCCCCCCGGGCTCCTTTCTTTGCGCAACTCATCAAACCACTATTTGTAGTTGGTTTCTTGGCCGACAGCCACTAGATGTAGAACTTACTCGATAGTGGCGGCGATACAAGCCGACACGCGGGAAGTGGGCGGATTGGCTCAGCCTTCTGGCGGGAGCTCCCAGCTCTGCGGCGCTTGCGCGGCGGCGGCGGCCGCCGCCGCCGGGGCGGGCGCGGCGGCAGGCTGCGAACCGGGGCCAGCTGCGAACAGCGGTGCCAACGCGGTGGCGGCGATGGCGACCACGGCGGCGGCGGCGAGCCCCAGGCACGCCAGCATCAGCGCCACAATCCCCTTGCCTGGCTCGGCTCCGGCGGGCCGGCCGGCCGGGGCCCGCAGCGGAATCACCTGCGCGAGCTGGCCCGGCCGCGCCCGATGAGGGCGGGGCGCATACAGTTCCTCGATTGGCAAAGCGCTCATTTTCTACCTCCGTCTCGTTGCCCGCAGTTTATACGTACATCTGTTCTATTATCAAGCTGGGCGGCGTGTCGCGGGCCCTTGGAAACATCAAAGCACCCGCCTATGACAAAAAATTCGGCGCGCTTGGCCCAGATCGCGCCGACACGCGAACAGGTGTTTGATATTGGCGTGGCGGACGGCGTACATTTGGGTGCATGGCAGCCAACAAGCAAAAGAACAAGGTGGGCCGGCCCCGCAAGCTCGACGTCGCCCGGCAGCTCGGCGCGAAGGTTTCCGAGTTGCCCGACGGCCAGCGCGACGCCGACGGCCTCACCCCCCGCCAGCGCAAAATCCTGGAGACGATCCGCGATTCCGTAAACGAGCGCGGCTATCCGCCCAGCGTCCGCGAGATTGCCCGCGAGGCCGGGCTCGCCTCCCCCTCGTCGGTCTCATACCAGTTGCGCGAGTTGGAGGCCAGGGGTTTTCTGAAACGAGATGCCGAGCGCGCCCGCGCCTTCCAGGCCCAATTGCCAGATTCCATGCTCGATCCGGCCAAGATCAGCCCGGAGATCGAGGCCATCCCGAACGCCGTGTCCGTGCCGCTGGTGGGCCGCATCGCCGCCGGCGCGCCCATCCTCGCCGAAGAGCGCACCACCGATCACTTCCCGTTGCCCAAGCAGCTTGTCGGATCGGGCACCCTGTTCATGCTGGAGGTCAAAGGCGAGTCGATGATCGAGGCGGCCATCTGCGACGGCGATTACGTCGTGATCCGCCAGCAGCCCACCGCCGAAAATGGCGACATCGTCGCGGCCCTGCTCGACGACGAGGCCACCGTCAAGACGTTCAAGAAGGTCGGCGGGCAGGTCTGGCTGCTGCCGCACAATCCGGCCTTCGACCCAATCCCCGGAAACGACGCGAAGATTCTCGGCAAGGTCGTCTCGGTGTTGCGCCGGGTCTGAAGCCGGGGCTATCCCCCGCCCAGGCGTTCCAGCGCGTCCATCGCGACCAGCGGGTCGGTGGTGGTCCAAAAGTCTGGCATGGAGTCGCGCAGATATTTGCCGTAGCGGGCGGTGGCCAGCCGCGGATCCAGCACCGCCACCACGCCCCGGTCTTCCAAGGTGCGGATGAGCCGGCCGGAGCCTTGGGCCAACAGCAGGCCGGCGTGGGCCGCGGATACCGACATAAAGCCGTTCCCGCCCGCGGCGTCCGCCGCGCGTGAGCGAGCCTGGGCCAGCGGGTCGTCGGGGCGCGGGAAGGGGATGCGGTCGATTATCACCAAGCGGCAGGTGTCCCCCGGCACGTCCACCCCCTGCCACAGCGACAGCGTGCCGAACAGCGAGGTGGCCGGGTCGGCGCGGAATTCGGCCGCCAACGCCGGAAGCTGCGCATCCGTCTGCAGCAGGACAGGCGTGTCCAGTGCCTCCCGGCAGTGCTCGGCGGCGAGCGTGGCCGAGCGCATCGACGAGAACAGCCCGAGGGTGCGCCCGCC
>JAISTI010000056.1 GCA_031272685.1 Propionibacteriaceae bacterium
GAGCCGGAGACCGTCTGGGTGGCCGGGTCGATTTGCACGTCGGCGTCGGTGGAGCCCACCATCGACTCCGCCGAACGCACCAGCACGGTGCCCTGCGTGTCGGAAGTCGGGAAGGTGAAGCGCGCGGTGCCGGTGCGGTAGGTGGCGGAAAGCTCGGTGTTCACGCCGTTGTCCAGCGCCACCTGGTAGTAGCCCGCCTCGGCATGCTCGTTCGCGTGCGAGAAGGTGGAACGCACCGGGGCGTTGTGCTCGGCGGCGGTGGGCGCCTGGGTGAGCACGCCCGGCATCGGGAAGATCGGCACGTCGCCGTTCGCGCCGGTGCAGCCGGGCCCGTTGATGTGCGTCAGCGAGAATCCGCGGATATAGGTTCTGCTGTACAGGTAGGCGCTCGGAGACGCCGAGGTCAGGTAGCCCAAACCGGCGTATGTGCCAGACGTGGGGCCGGCGTAGGCGGCCTGGTCTGGGGAGAAGGACAGCATGCCTTGCGGCAGCACCGCCCCGGGGAAAGTGTTGCCACCATTGGAGGTGCCAACGATTGGGTCCACCCAGGAGGCCGGGTCAGCGACGTAGCTGGGCGCCGCCTGGGCGAGATTCAGATTTGGGGCCAGCATTCCGCCGGCCAGGGCGAGAGCCAAAGCGAAGCCCATGAGGGCCCGCGGGGATCTCTTTGATGACGCGTTCTGCTTCATCACATGCGACTCCTTTGTTGGGGGCAGGAGGATTTTCGCCCTGCCACATGTGGGCGTCGTCGCCGCAGTATTCAGGCGCCCTCCCAGATTCGCCCGCTTCGTTGCGGACAGCGGCGCTGTTCTTTAACATCTAAGCACTTTTCCGGCGGCATTCCTAGACCCCTTCCCGATATTTTTTCCGCGTGTCACATATGCTGGACGGTGCGCCCGTGCTGGATTCGGGCCGGAAAGGAAACCATGCCGCTTGGAGCCGTGTTGTCCGGTGACGGGGTGACGTTCTCGCTGTGGGCGCCGCGGGCCACCCGGGTGGAACTGGCCCTGGTGTCCCCCGACCGCACCCAGCGCAACTACGACATGGGGTTCGACGCCGCCTCCGGCGTCTGGGAGGTGTCGGTGCCGGGCGTCGGTCCCGGCCAGCGCTACGGCTACCGGCTGCACGGCCCGTGGGATCCCGACCAAGGCGAGCGCTTCAACCCGGCCAAGCTGCACTTAGACCCGTACGCCCGCGCTATCACCGCCGACGTCGACTACACCGGCCCGATCTTCGACCACACCAGCGCCGACAACTACACCCTCGACGCCACCGACTCCGCCTTCGCGGTGCCGCTTTCGGTGGTGGTGGCCCCCACTGCCGAGGTCAAACCGCTGGCCAACCCGCGCGAGCCGGCCGAAATGGTCATCTACGAAACCCACCTGCGCGGCTTCACCAAGCTCAACCCGGCCATCCCCGAGCCGCTGCGCGGCACCTTCGCCGGCTTCGGCCACTCGGCCAACATCGACTACCTGCTCGGCCTGGGCGTCAACACCGTCGAGCTGCTGCCCGTCCACCATTTCATCTCCGAGCCGTTCCTGATCGGGCGCGGGCTGGTGGATTACTGGGGCTACAACACCCTCGGCTTCTTCGCCCCGCACGCCGGCTATTCCTCCTCCGGAGAGCTGGGGCAGCAGGTTGCCGAGTTCAAAGAGATGATGAACTCGCTGCACGCGGCCGGCATCTCGGTCATCCTCGACGTGGTCTACAACCACACCGGCGAGGGCGGCCACCAGGGGCCGACGCTGTGCTTCCGCGGCATCGACCACGGGGCCTACTACCGGCTCACCAACAACAACCGCGACGACTACGACGTCACCGGCACCGGCAATTCCGTGGACACCTCCAAACCGCAAGTTATGCAGCTGGTGCTGGATTCACTGCGCTACTGGGCCGGTCAGATGGGTGTGGACGGCTTCCGCTTCGACCTCGCCTCCACCCTCATCCGCGACGCCAAGCACGGCATCGACCAAAACCACCGCATCAAGCAGTACATCGCCGCCGACCCGCTGCTGAAAACCCGGCTGATGATCGCCGAGCCTTGGGACGTCGGCCCGTACGGCTACCAGGTGGGCCGCTGGGGCGTGGGCTGGTCGGAGTGGAACGACGTCTACCGCAATTTCGCCCGGGACTTCTGGCGCGGCGACTCCAACAACGTGCAAGAGCTGGCCACTCGGCTCTCCGGCTCCTCAGACCTTTTCGACCACGGCGGGCGCTGCGGCACCTCGTCCGTGAACTATGTGAACTGCCACGACGGGTTCACGCTGCGCGACCTCGTCACCTACAACCTGAAGCACAACGAGGCCAACGGCGAGCAGAATCACGACGGCTCCGGCGACAACCGCTCCAACAACCACGGTTACGAGGGCGAGACCGACAACCCGGACATCATCGCCGCCCGGCAGCGCACCGCCATGAACATGATGGCCACCCTGCTGCTGTCGGCGGGGATGCCGATGTTCTGCGCCGGGGACGAACTGGGCCGCACCCAGCGCGGCAACAACAACGCCTACTGCCAAGACAACGTGCTGTCTTGGGTGGATTGGTCGGAAGAATCCGCCTGGGAGCCGCTGCGCGGTCTCACCCGCGAGCTGCTCGCCATCCGGGCGGCCCACCCGCTGCTGCGTCCAGCCGATTTCCGGCTGGCCACCGCGGTGCTGGACGCCGACGGCAAAGACACCGGCCGGGTGCGGGTGGCCTGGTTCAACGAGTTCGGCGCGATTATGGAAGAAGGCCAGTGGCATGAGGGGCTGCGCCGCACGCTGGCCATGTACCTATCAGATGAAGACGAGGCGCTGCTGGCCATCGTGCACGGCGGCCACGAGCCCATCTCCTTCCAGCTTCCCAAGGCGCCGTGGGCGAACTCCTGGGAGCTGCTGGTCCACACCGGATGCCCCGGCGAGCTTCCGGACGCCGTCCCCGCCGACGCGCCCCTGGAAGTCCCCGCCTGGACGGTGCTGCTGCTCAAAGGAACAGTAAAGTGAAATTTGCCAGAATCCCCGTGACCGGGATCTCCCCGGTGATCGAAGGCGGCGCCTACCCCGCCAAAGCGGTGCTCGACGAGCTGATCCCCATCCGCGCGACGGTCTTCCGCGAAGGGCACGACGCCGTGAAGGCGTCGGTGATCCTCACCAAGCCGAACGGGCGCGTCCGGAGGGTGGACATGCATCCCGTGGAGCCCTGGGGTTTGGATCCCTGGGAGGTTTGGATCCGGCTCGACGCCGAAGGCCGGTGGCAGTTCCGCCTGGAGGGGTGGTCTGACCCGTGGGGCACCTGGCAGCACAACGCCATCTCCAAGCTGGGTGCCGGCATCGACGCCGAACTCGTCTGCCTGGAAGGAAAACACCTTATCGAGCGGGCGTTGGCCCAGGTTTCCAATAAGCGCGACGCGGAAGCCCTCGCCAAAGTGTCCACCCAGCTCGACCCGGCGGCCGGCCCGGAAGAACTGCTGAAGCTGGCCACCTCGCCCCGGCTCGCCCGGTTGATGGAACGCTATGGCCCACGCGACCTCGTCTCCCCCACCGATACCTACGAGATTTTCGTAGACCGGCGCCGGGCGCTGGCCTCGTCATGGTACGAGTTCTTCCCGCGCTCGGTGGGCGCGGTCTTCGACGAAACCCGCCGCACCTGGACGTCCGGCACCTTCGACAGCTGCCACGAGCGGCTGGAGCAGATCGCCGACATGGGTTTCGACGTGGTTTACCTGCCACCCATCCATCCGATCGGCGTCTCTTACCGCAAGGGCAAGAACAACACCCTGCACGCCGGCCCGGCCGACCCCGGCTCGCCGTGGGCCGTCGGCGGCCCGGAAGGCGGGCACGACGCCATCCACCCCGGCCTGGGCGATTTCGCCGCCTTCGACCGCTTTGTGGCCAAGGCGCGCGGCGTCGGCCTGGAAGTGGCTTTGGATTTCGCGCTGCAATGCTCCCCCGACCACCCGTGGGTGAAAACCCACCCTGAGTGGTTCACCACCCGCGTCGACGGCAGCATCGCCTACGCCGAAAACCCGCCGAAGAAATACCAAGACATCTACCCACTGAACTTCGACAACGACCCCGAAGGCATCTTCGCCGAAATCACCCGCGTCCTGCAGCTGTGGATCAGCCACGGCGTCAAGATTTTCCGGGTGGACAACCCGCACACCAAGCCGCTCTCATT
>JAISTI010000063.1 GCA_031272685.1 Propionibacteriaceae bacterium
CCAGGCGCCGAACTTCACCGCGTAGCGGTGGGCGTCGATGTCCTTGGCGAGTTGCCCGGAGGGTTCGGCGTTACCGGCGACCTTGTGGGCCTTGGCCAGCGACCAGCCGGAAACCCCGAGGATCAGCCCGCCCGCGGTCATGAACGCGCCGAAGATGACGTGTGGCCAGGTGACGAGCGCCACCGGGTTGGTGAGCACCGCCACGAAGTCTGTCATTTCAGCACGTCCCTGCTCCGGGTCGTACGTTGATCCGACGGGGTTTTGCATCCACGAGTTGGCGATGAGGATGAACATCGAGGAAATGAGGGTACCGATGGAGCCCAGCCAAATCGTCGCCAGGTGCACTTTCTTGGGCAGCTTGTCCCACCCAAAGACCCAAACGCCGAGGAAGACTGACTCCAGGAAGAAGGAGATCAGGGCTTCGAGGGCCAGCGGTGCCCCGAAGATGTCTCCCACAAAGCGCGAGTATTCGCTCCAGTTCATGCCGAACTGGAACTCCTGGACAATACCGGTCACCACGCCCATCGCGAAGTTGATCAGGAAGAGCTTCCCGAAAAACTTCGTCAGCCGCAGGTACCGCTCGTTGCCGGTGCGGACCCACTGCGTCTGAAGAACCGCCACCAGCAGCGACAATGCGATGGTGATCGGCACGAAGAAGAAGTGGTAGACCGTAGTAATGCCGAATTGCCATCTGGCAAGAGCTTCTGCAGTCATGTCAGAAATCTAACGCTTTGGTGGTCGTTCTTGCAAGATATATTAACAAGCCCGCACAGAATTTCTCAGCATGCGGACGGCACTAGGCGGTTTTGCGGGCCGTCAGTCTTCCAGCTGGTTGGCGAACTGCGTCTGGTAGAGATCGTAGTACGCGCCCTTGGCCGCCAACAGCTCGGCGTGGTTGCCTTTCTCGACAATCTTGCCGTCGCGCATCACCAAGATGGTGTCGGCGTCGCGGATGGTGGAAAGCCGGTGGGCGATCACGAAGGAGGTGCGGTCTTGGCGCAACTGGTTCATGGCCCGCTGCAGCAGCAGCTCGGTGCGGGTGTCCACCGACGAGGTGGCTTCGTCGAGGATCAGCAGCGAAGGGTCGGCCACGAACGCCCGGGCGATGGTGATGAGCTGTTTTTCGCCGGCGGAGACGTTCGAGGCGTCCTCGTTAATAATGGTGTCGTAGCCGTCAGGCAGCGCCCGCACGAACCGGTCGACGTAGGTGGCCTTCGCGGCTTGCAGGATCTCGGCCTCGGTGGCGCCTTCGCGCCCGTAGGCGATGTTGTCGCGGATGGTGCCTTCGAACAGCCAGGTATCTTGCAGCACCATGCCGATGCGCTCGCGGAGCTGGCGGCGCGGGACGCTGGCGATGTCCACCCCGTCGAGGGTGATCCGCCCGGCGTCCAGCTCGTAGAAGCGCATGATGAGGTTCACCAAGGTGGTCTTGCCCGCCCCGGTCGGCCCCACGATGGCGATGGTGGCGCCCGGCTCGGCCACCAGCGAGAGGTCTTCGATGAGCGGCTTCTCCGGGTCGTAGGAGAAACTGACATGTTCGAACTCCACCCGGCCGGTTTCTTCGGCGGGCAGCTCCCCGTCGCCGTCGGGCACTTCCTCGTCGGTGTCCAGCACCTCGAAGACCCGCTCGGCGGAGGCGACCGCCGATTGCAGCAGGTTCGCCATCGAGGCGAGCTGGGTGATGGGCTGGGTGAACATGCGCGAATACTGGATGAAGGCCTGCACCGATCCCAGCCCGAGGCTGCCGCCGGTCACCATCAGGCCGCCCACCACCGCGATGACCACATAGGTGAGGTTTCCGACGAAGAACATCATCGGCATGATGATGCCGGAGACGAATTGCGCGCCGAAGGACGCCTTGAACAGCTCGTCGTTCTTCGCGCCGAACGCCCGGGCGATCTCCCGCTGCCGGCCGAAAACCTTGACCAAGGCATGCCCGGAGTAGGACTCCTCCACGGAGGAGTTCAGCTCGCCGGTGTGCTTCCACATGGCGGCGAAGAGCTTCTGCGAACGCTTGCCGACCTGGGTGGTGACGAGCACCGCCAGCGGCACGGAGACGAGCGTAACCAGCGCCAGCACCCAGGATATGTAGAACATGAAGGCGAGCACGCCGATGAGCGTGAAGAGGTTGGACAGCAGCTGCGAGAGGGTCTGCTGCATCGACTGGGCGATGTTGTCGACGTCGTTGGTCACCCGGCTGAGCAGCTCGCCGGGCTGTTGCTTGTCGAAGTATGAAAGCGGCAGTTGGTCGAGCTTCTTGCTGACCTGTTTGCGCATCCGGTAGACGGTGCGCTGCACCACTCCGTTGATGATGAGGCCGGAAATCCACTGGAACAACGCGTTGACCACCGCGAGGGCGGCGGCGAAGAGCAGCACCTGGCCGAGCGCGCCGAAGTCGATGCCCTTACCGGCCTGCACGGCGTTGAAGATCAGGTCGGTGCCCTGGCCCAAGACGGCCGGGCCGGCCGAGTTGGCGATGGTGGCGACGAGGATGAGCAGCACCACGACGACGATTCGGGGCACCTCCTTCGTCAGGTGCCGCAGCAGCCGCTTCAGGCTGGGCAGGAAGTTGATGGCCTTCTCGCCAGTGCCGCGCGCGCCAGGCCCGCCGCCGCCGGGGCCGCGGCGCTGGGGCACATAGTCGGGGCGCTTGGGCGCTTTCCTTACTTTGCCCCCTTCGGGCACCTGGGGTGTTTTGTCGGAAGCCTGGCTCATGCGGCATCCTCCAAAGCGAACTGGGATTCCACGATCTCGGCGTAGGTGCCACAGCTCTTAAGCAGTTCTTCATGGGTGCCCATGCCGACGATCTTCCCGGCGTCCAGTACGACGATCTGGTCGGCGTGGCGGATGGTGGAGATGCGCTGGGCGACGGTGATGACCGCCGCTTCCTTGGTTTCTTTGGCCAGCGCCGCGCGCAGGGCAGCGTCGGTGGCGACATCGAGGGCGGAGAAGGCGTCGTCGAAGACGTAGATTTCCGGCTTGCGCACCAGCGCCCGGGCGATGGCGAGCCGCTGGCGCTGCCCGCCGGAGACGTTGGTGCCGCCTTGGGTGATGGCGGAGTCCAGCCCGTCTGGCATCTTCTCCACAAAGCCCTTGGCTTGGGCGACTTCGAGGGCGTGCCACAGCTCTTCGTCGGTGGCGTCCGGCTT
>JAISTI010000096.1 GCA_031272685.1 Propionibacteriaceae bacterium
CCCCAACGAGCTGCGCGGCGAAGCTGGCTAGGCGATCTGAAGGAAGCTGTCGAACACTTCCACGCCGAATTCCAAGGCGCTGAGCGGCACCCGCTCGTCTACGCCGTGGAAGAGGGCGGCGAAGTCGAGGCTGGGCGGCAGCCGCAGCGGGGCGAAGCCGAAACAGCGGATGCCCAGCCGCGACCAGGCTTTCGCGTCGGTGCCGACGCTGGTCAGATACGGCACCGGGATGCCTTCCGGGTCGGCGGCGGCCAGGCTGGCGCGCATCGCGTCCACCAAATGCCCTTCGAATTCGGTCTCCACCGCCACGTCGGCGTTGATTCTCTCGTAGCGGACGTGCCGGCCGAGCAGTTCTTGGACGGTGGCGTAGAACTCGCCCTCACAGCCGGGGATGAACCGGCCGTCGATGCCGGCGCTGGCCTGCGAGGGGATGACGTTCACGGTGTAGCCGGCGTCCAGACGGGTGGGGTTGGCGGTGTTGGACATGGCGGCGGCGGTCATCCGCCCGATGGAGCCGAGGGCGGACAGCGCCGCTTGTGGATCGTCCGGGTCGACGTGGACGCCCAGTTCTTCCAAGGCCGCCAGAAACTGGCGCTGGGTGCTGGTGATGCGGCTCGGCCAGGAGTATTCCCCGATGCGGGCGACGGCCTGCGCGAGGTGGGTGAGGGCGTTGTCGGAGTTGCGCAGCGAGCCGTGGCCGGCCTGGCCTTCGGCGATCAGCTTCAGCCAGGCGATGCCCTTTTCGGCGGTTTGGATCAGATAGAGCCGCTGGCCGTTCACGGTGAGGGAGAAGCCGCCCACCTCTCCGATCGCCTCCGGGCAGTCGGCGACCAGTTCGGGGTGGTTGTCCACCAGCCAGTGCGAGCCGAAGCGCCCGCCGTTTTCTTCGTCGGCGGTGAATACCAGGCGGATGGGCCGGCGCGGCGGCCGGCCGGCGCTGGCGCGCTCGCGTACCACCGCCAAGATGATGGCGTCGAAGTCTTTCATGTCCACCGCCCCGCGGCCCCACAGGTAGCCGTCGGCTTCCTCGGCGGCGAACGGGTCAGTGCTCCAATCGTCGGCGATAGCCGGGACGACGTCGGTGTGGCCGTGGACGAGCAGCGGCGTGGCGGAGGTGTCGGTGCCGGGCGGCGCCCATTCGGCGACCAGCGTGGCCCGCCGGGGCGCCGACTCGTAGAGCTGGGAGGCGATGCCCACCTCGGCGAGCTTGGCGGCGATGTACTCGGCGGCTTCGCGCTCCCCCTTCGCCTCCCCGCCGCCAAAGTTGGTGGTGTCGAGCTTGAGCAGGTCGGAGCACAGCCCGGCGACTTCATCCTTCGCTTGCATGGCCCAAGTCTATTTCGCAGGTGGTGGCGCGGACGGCGTTGTACTGGTGCAGATGCAGGAACTCCTCGCGCAGAATCGACACCTTGGTGAGCATCTCGTCCACACCGAAGCGGTATTCCAGGATCAGCCGGGTGAACTCGTCGCGCATCTTGCGGAAGAACGCTTCCATGGCCGGATCGGCCGGAAGCGGGCCAAGCGTGGGGAAACCCGGAGCGGGTGCGGCGTCTGTGTTCATTCAGGGCTCCTTCAGACAAGGCGGCCATTCTACCTATTCGCCACGGAACAACTGCCAGCGCCAGCGCTCGATCCCCGGTGGGAGGGCCAGTGACTGACCCCAGGTCTTACTTGAACGAGAACACCGGAACGTTGGCGTACATATAGCGTACTGTGAAACCGAAAATGCCTCGCCAAACCATGTCTGACAAGGCATTATACCCGTGCGCGAGAGAGGACTTGAACCTCCACCCCCTTAATCGGGGACTAGCACCTCAAGCTAGCGCGTCTACCTATTCCGCCACCCGCGCAGGTGTGTCTTAGACAACCAGACGAATATATCAAAGCTGGGATGGGCGGACAACCAGGCTGAACGCGCGCGGGGATAGGCTTTGCGGGTGCCGCGAAACGTCTGGGTGCTCAGCAGCATCTCGCTCGCCGTCGCCATCGGCTACGGGGTGGTGGCGCCGGTGCTGCCGATGTTCGCCAAAGAATTCGGGGCCAACGAATTCGCCGCCGGGGCGGTCATCTCCGCATTCGCCCTCATGCGCTTCGTCAGCGCCCCGCTCGTCGGCCGCCTCGACGACCGGTTCGGACACCGCCATGTGCTCATGGCCGGCCTGGCCATCGTCGGAATCTCCAGCGCCCTCGCCGGAATGGCCGGCTCCTACTTGGAACTGATAGTGCTGCGCGGCATCGGCGGACTCGGCTCGGCGATGTTCTCGGTGGCCGGGATGACGGTGCTGCTCGCCTCCGTCGACGCCGAACACCGCGGCCGGGCAACCGGCCTGTACCAAGGCGGCTTCCTCGTCGGGGCGATGGCCGGGCCCGCCATCGGCGGATTCTTCGCCACCATCTCCATCCGCGCCCCCTTCTTTTTCTATGCCGGCACCCTCGCCGTGGCGGTGCTTTGCGCCATCGGGCTGCGCAAAGTGGCGGTGGCCGCGGCAGCTGACAGCGCCACCGAAGCCCGGCCGCTGCCCGAAGTCGCCCACGACCCGCGCTTCCAAGCCGCGTGCCTGGCCCACCTCGCCTCCGGCTGGAACTCCAACGGCACCCGCACCACCCTGGTG
>JAISTI010000022.1 GCA_031272685.1 Propionibacteriaceae bacterium
CGGCGCACGCGGGCGAGTAACTGGCGGATCGGCCGGGGCATCCCCAGCTTGACGCCGGACGGGTCGTCCACCGCTTCCGGGCGCCACGTCCGGATGGCCCGCACCAGTTCTTGGGCGCGCACATCCCCGCCCTCGTCCACCACGCCGCGCGCTTCGGCGTCGCGCAGATACGCCAGCTCGGTCATGGCGCGCTGCATCCGGTAGGTGGCCAGCCAAGGCCGCCAGCCGCGCAGCGCCGCCAGCAGCAGCGCCCGGAACCGGCTGCGCAGCCGCGAGAAGGCCACCGGGTCGGATTGCTCCAGCCAGCCCATCCGCACATAGTCGGTGAGCCGGGCCTTTATCAGCCGGCCTTGGGCCAGCTCCTGGCGCACCAGGGCTATCACCAGCCCGAGGAGTGACGGCAGCACGACCAGGAAATACAGCAATTGCAAGCCCTCTTCGCTTTGCAGCGAAGCCTGCGAGTTGAAAAGCATATGGCACAGGGCGGCGGCGCCGAAGCCGACCAACGGGGCCAGCACCCGCACCACCTTCGAGCGGGTGCGCAGGGCGACGGCGATGCCAATGCCGGTGAAGGCGGTGAACAGCGGGTGCCCGAAACAGGTGTAGAAGCCGCGCATCCAGACCGTCTGCATGACGGCCTCGTTCGCGTCGCCGACATCGATGGTGCCGGAGGCGTAGACGATGGCCCGGCAGTAGTAGATGACGTTTTCGGTGAAGGCGAACCCGGCGGCGCTCAGCCCGCCGAGGGTGATCATGGACAGCTTCGAGACGATGCGCTGGCGGGCCAGGATGGCCAGCCAAAACAGCACGGTGGCCTTGCAGGCCTCTTCCACGAACGGCGCCACGAACACCGCCATGCGCACTTGGGCGGCGGCGTCGCCGCCGAATTGCTCGATGCCGAGCTTCACCGAAGCCCAGTCGTTGGCGATCAGCGACAGCCAGGTGGCCACGCAGCCGCCCCAGCCGAGGGCGATATACCACAGCGCCGGGCGGGCGGGCCGGAAACGGTCTACCAGCACGAAGACCAGGCACCAGAACGCCAAAGTCGGCAAGGCGTACAGCGCCGCCTGCCGCACCGCCGTGAAGGTGATGACGGGCACGACGTCGGCCACCGCGTCGGCGTTGGAGGTTATCAGCAGGTATTGGTCGTACAGCAGGGCGGCGAAAACGACGGTGGCGATGAATAGCGCCCAGGTCAAGGGCGAACGCAGAATCCGCATCGGCAACGGCGCGGAGCGGTCGGGCTCGAAGGGCAGGCCGTTGCGGCGCCGGGCCAAACGGGCGTCCCCCACCTGCAGCGAAGCCATGGCGGCAATCCTACTATCGCCCTTTGTGGGGTAGCTGTGGAAGGCCCCCTTGCCCCGCTATGGGACGGCGGAGGCGGGTACGCTGGCGGTGTGAGAGTTCCCGCGTGCCTGGCGCTGGCCGCCGCCGTCGCCTCGTGCGCGCTCTCCGGCTGCGCCGGCGAAACCCAAGTGCGCGCTTTCGGGAACGCCGATTCCGAGACGGCCGCCGTCACCGTCCCCGCGCTGGCGGTGGCCGGCCAGGTGGTGCGGGTGGCGAGCGTCCCGGCCGCGCTGGGAGACCAAGTGGCGGCCGGTGCCGCGCTGGTCGCGCTCGACAGCGCCGCGCTCGAAATCGGCGTGGAATCCGCCCAAGCCGCGGCGGGCGTGGCTTCCGCGCAGGTGGACGTGCTGCAAGACGCCATCGACGAGGCGGGCGAAAAATATGAAGACATCGCCGAAGGCCGCGACAAGATCGCCGACGCGAAATCCGCCATCTCCAAGGCCGAAAAGCAGCTGAAGAAACAGCAAAAGAAGCTCAAGACGGCGAAAAAGGAGCTGGCCGCCAACCTGAAGACGGTGAACGCCGGGTTGGCGAAGTTGAAGTCCGAGAAGTCCAAGGCCGAAAAGCAGCGCGGGAAACTCAAGGCGCAGCGCAAAGAGCTGGCAGCAGCGCTAAAGCAGCTTCCAGCGGGAAGCCCCCAATACGCGCAAACCAAAGCCGCCATCGCGCAAATCGACGCCGGCCTGGGGCAAATCGCCGCTGGCCTGCAAACCCTGAATTCCAAACTCAAAGAAGCCAAGGCCGGCAAGGCCAAGCTCGACGCCGCCGCGAAGCAGCTCGCCGCCGGAGAGAAACAGCTTGCCAAAGGGCTGAAGACGGTAGCCAAGAACAAGAAGAAGATCACCAAGAATGTGAAGAAGCTCGACGACGCCGAAGAAGAACTCGACGACGCCATCGCCGAGCTGAAACGGCTGAAGAAGCTCGCCAAGCTGGCCGCCGGGGTATCGGAAGTGCCTGTCACCCTGGCCGAGCTGAAGGTGGGCATGGCTGAGATCAGCGCCCCGGCGGGCGGAACCGTCATCAGCCTGGCAAAGCCCGGACAAGTGCTGGCGGCCGGGGCCACCGCCGCCGTCATCCAGCTCCCCAGCGGCGCCGCGACCGGCTGGCTGGCCCCGGAAGACGCCGCCCGGACGTGCGTCGGCGGCAAGGCCAGCATCAGCGCCGACTGGGCGCCGGAACCCATCCTGGCGACGGTGGAATCCATTGCCACCGCCGCCGACTACCCCCCGAACACCGCGGCCACCGAGAAAACCCACCTGACCCGCGCGGTCCAGGTGCGGGTGGCCGCCGAATCGGCGCTGCCGCCCGGCGCGCCGCTCACCCTCGATTTCACCCCGTGTGACAAGGAATGACGATGGCGAAGAAACCTCCCAAACCCGTAATCGGAATCATCGTGGCGGCGGTGCTGCTGCTGGCAGGCGGCGGCATCTGGTGGTGGTCGGCGTCCTCCCAGCCCGAACCCGACCCCCGGCTGCGCGCCTCCGGCACCGTCGAGGCCACCGACTACCAGGTGGCCCCGCTGATCTCCGCGCAGGTCAAAGAGGTGAAGGTATCCGAGGGCGACCAGGTGCGGGTCGGCGACACCGTCGTGCTCCTCGACACCGCGGCGTTGGAACTCGCCCTCGACCAGGCCAAGCAAGGAGTGACCTCCGCGCAGGCGAATGTCGAAAACCAGGAGGAGGACGGCTCGAAAGCCGACGTGAAAGCGGCGAAGGCCAAGCTCGCGCAAGCCGAGGCGGCCGTCAAGCTGGCCGAGCTGCAGCTCGGCTACGCCACCGTCACCGCCCCAGCTCCTGGGACCGTCACTTCCGTCATCGCCAACGCCGGGCAGGGGGCGTCGCCGAGCCGGGTGCTGCTGACCATCCTGGACACCTCCGAGATGTTCGCCCGGGTGTACGTGCCCGAAGCCGACATCGCGCGGGTGAAACCCGGCGGCGCGGCCACCATCTCCGACGACTCCGGCAACAGCTACACCGGGAAGGTCGATTTCGTCGCCACCGAGGCCGAGTTCACCCCCAACACCGTGCAGACCCAAGACCAGCGCACCAAGCTGGTCTACCAGGTGCGGGTCAGCATCGCCGACACTTCCGGCGCGCTCAAGGCCGGCATGCCCGTGGACGTGGTTTTCGAGTGACGGTGGAAATGGCGGTCCGCCCGGGCGAATCCGGGCTGGTGAGGTCTTTCGGCGCAGTACGCGCCGTGGACGGGATCGCCCTGGAAATCGAAGCGGGAGCGGTGTTCGGCCTGCTCGGCCCGGACGGCGCCGGAAAAACCACCCTGATCCGGATGCTCGCCACCGTGCTGCGCCCGGATTCCGGGGACGCCGAAATTTTCGGCATTTCGGCCCGCCGCCACCCGGAGCGGCTCACCGGGCTGCTGGGCTATATGCCGCAGCAATTCTCCATGTACCCCGACCTGACCGTCTTAGAAAACATCGACTTCTTCGCCAAATTGCGCGGGGTGCCCAAACCGCAGCGGGCCGAGCGGGCCGAACACCTGCTGGGCGTCCTCGGCCTCGGCGAGTTCACCCGCCGGCGGGCCGCCCGCCTTTCCGGAGGCATGAAACAGAAGCTGATGCTCGCCTCCGTGCTGATGCACGAGCCGAAACTGCTGCTGCTGGACGAGCCGACCACCGGCGTGGACCCGGTGTCCCGCCGCGAGTTCTGGCAGGTCATCGACCGGCTGCGCGCCGACGGCAAGACCATCCTCGTAGCCACCCCCTACATGGACGAGGCCGAGCGCTGCACCGAAATCGCCTTCATCGACAGCGGCCGCATCACCCGCGAGGGCACGCCCGCCGAGATCAAAGCGCAGGTGCCCGGCACCCTGCTGCGCGTCGCCACCGTCGATTCCCGCAAAGCCATGGGAGCCGTGAACGCCCTAGTGAAGACCGATTCCGAACACCGGGTTTTCCTCTCGGCGCATTTGTTCGGCGACGAGGTGCGGGTGCTGGCCGCCGACGCCCCGCTGGCCGCCTCCCGCCTCGAATCGGCGCTCAACGGCGCCGGCATCCCCCACGAGACCGGGCCGATCCCGATGGACATGGAGAGCGCGTTCGCATATTTGGCGGTGGGGCGATGACGAAGCGCGTCTGGGCCATCTGCGTCAAAGAGTTCCTGCACCTGTGGCGCGACCCGCGCATGCTCGGCTCGGTGCTGCTGCTGCCGGTATTCATGCTGATGCTGTTCGCCTTCGCCATCAGCTTCGACATCCGCAACGTGCCCACCGGCGTCTTCGACCTCGACAACACCGCGGCCAGCCGCGAATACGCGCAGGCGTTCGCCGCCTCCGACCTGTTCACCGTCAAACACCAGGGCGGGAATCTGGCCGACGTGGAGCGGCTCATCGACGAGGGGTCGATCACCATCGCGCTGGTCATCCCGGCCGGGTTCGCCGACGAACTGGCCAAGGGCGAGGCCGCCGGAGTCGGGGTGTACGTGGACGGCTCGGAGCCGAACTCCGGGCGGATGGCCCGCGCCGCCGCCATCGGGCTCAGCGCCCAGTACACGCAGAAGCTGGCGGTGCGCTGGGCCGACGCGCAGGGCATCGACATCTCCACTGGCGGCCTCGACCCGCGGCTGCGCACTTGGTACAACCCGGAGCTGAAATCCTCCGACTACCTCATCCCCGGCCTGATGGTCGTCATCATGATGATCGTGACCGTGCAGCAGACCGCGATCTCGCTGGTCCGGGAGCGGAACCAGGGCACCCAAGACCAGATCACCGTCTCCCCCACCACCCCGACCGAGCTGATCGTCGGCAAGCTGCTGCCGTGGAGCCTGCTGACCCTCGCCGAGGTGGGCATCGCCACCTTCCTATCCTGGCTGGTGTTCCACATTCCGCTGCGCGGCGACCTGCTGGCCTTCGGCATCGGCGCGTTCGTGTTCGCGGTTTGCGGGCTCGGCTTCGGATTGCTGATCTCGGCGTTCTGCAACACCACCGAGTCCGCCTCGATGTTCTCGGTGCTGGTGGCGTTCCTGCAGTCCTTCCTGCTCTCCGGTTTCGTGTTCGCCTTGGAGCAGCTTCCGGTGGTGCTGCAGTGGTTTTCCTACTTGCTGCCGGCGCGCTACATGGTGACCCTCACCCGCGAGGTTTTCCTCAAAGGCGGCGGCTTTGCCCAGGTTTGGCCCGAGCTGGTGTTCATGGTGGTCTACGTCACCATCACCGTCGTCGTGGCCGCCCGGCTTTACCGCAGGAGGATGCGATGATCCTCGCCCGGGTGCGCTTGCTGGTTTGGAAAGAGCTGCTGCAGCTGCGCAGAGACGTGATGCTGCTGCGGATGCTGATAATCATGCCGATCGCGCAGCTTTTCCTGCTGGGGTATGTGGTGAGCGCCGACGTCACCGACATCCGGCTGGCCGTGGTGGACCTCGACCATTCCAGCGTCTCGCGCACCTTGGATTCCGCCTTCGAAGCCTCCGGCTATTTCCAGATCACCCAGCGGCCCGCGTCCGAGGCGGAATTGGA
>JAISTI010000087.1 GCA_031272685.1 Propionibacteriaceae bacterium
CGCAGGCCGGGGATGTCGCCGGCCGCCGCCGCACCCACATACCCCGCCAGCGCCCGCCCCAGCCCCGGTTCGAGCCGGCCCGCCAGCGCGCCGACGCGTTTGGCGAGCGGGTGCGGCCCGGCCTCCACCGCCTCGGCGGCCGCGAAAATCCCCGCCAGCAGGTAGCCGCGCTCGATCCGGTCGGCGGCCACCTGCCAGAGCTGCCCGCCGTCGCCGTCCACCAATTCGGCGGCCACCGCGGCCAGCATCCCCGGCAACGGCCCCAGCTTTCCGGATTTGGCGGCCTGGGCGGCCAGGTCGCGGGCGTAGTCTTTGCGGCCTTCCCAGGCCGCCGCCAGCGCGGTCAGGGTGAGCAGCCCGAGCTGGAAATGGCCGAAGAGGGTGGATTCGCCGGTGAGGGTGAGGATGGACGCGGCGGTGGCGTCCAACTCCTGAAACTGGCCCGACAGCGCCAAGCCCAGCACCTGCACATAGCCGTGGGCCATGATCAGGCCCGGATCAAGGTCGTCCTTCGCTTCGCGCAATTTGGCGCCCGACCACTGCAGCGCGGCCTCGATCTGCCCGGAAAACAGCTGGGCCAAGCCGGTGAAGATGTCCCAGTGGTCTTGCAGCAGCGACAATTCCGGCTCGCGGCTTTGCAGAATCTGCAGCGCGGCGGCGGGCTCCCCGCCCACGATGAGCACCTCGGCCCCCAGCCCTTCCAGCGCCTCGCGCAGCAACGCCGAGCGGCAATTGGCGGGTTCGGGCACATCTGGAACCCGCAATTCCACCAACTCCAAGTGCGCTCTCGCAGCCTCCAACAGCGCGTCGAACTCTGGCAACTGCCCCCGTTGCCCGTCGAGCAGGTCGAAGGCGGCCTGGGCGTCGCCGGCGGTCAAACTCAGGTGGATGGCCCGCCACAGGGCCAAGCGCAGCCGCCAGCCGGGGTCGGACGCGCCGGATTCGGTGGCTTCGAAGACTTCCCGGAAGTCCGCCGCGTCAGCGGAGGCGGCATGCAGCGCCACCAGCAGCGGCACGGCGGTATGCGGCACCGGGTCGGCTCGCCAGCGCGCCCGCCGGGCGGCCGTCTGCGCCTGCCAGTGCTGCTGGATGCGGCTGCTGAGCAAGATGGCGTCGCCGGCGCACTTGCGCCGCGGCAACGCGTCCGAGCCGGGGCTTCCCAATCCCGCAGAGTTCAACTCCGCCAGCGCCGCCTGCCGGTCAGCGGTGTTGCTCACGGCCCGCAAGTGTTCGGCCACCAGCGGCGGGAAAACCGCGGCCACCTGCGCCGGGCCGCAAATGTGCACAAACCCCGACTCTTCCAGCGCCCCGAGCCGTTCCGGGCCCATCAGCCTCTGGGCGTCGTCCATTTCGACGCCGCCGACAATAGCCAGCCTGGTCAGCGCCGCGCGCTCCGCCTGGCCCACGTCGCGCAGCAGCAGTTCGACGACCTCGGTGAGCCGTTCGGAATACAGCCCCGGCCCGGCCTGCCAGCACCCGCCGGCCTGAACCAGCCGACCGGTGCGCACCCCGGCGTCCACCACCGCCAACACCAGCCCCGGCAAGCCGCCGGACAGGGTGGCGATATGGGCCACCGCCGGGGAAGCCACCGGGCCGGGCAACAGCCCGTGCACCATCCGGTGCAGTTCGTCGAAACGCAGCGGCCGCATCTGCAGCCGCACGTTCGGCTGCAGCTCGGCTACCAGGTTTGGCCCGGCGCGGCCGGGCTTGGGCGTCCGGGTGGCGGCGAGCACCGGGAACGCGGTGCGGCAGCGGGCGGCGGCGATCACCCCCATGCTCACCTCGTCGAGTTCGTCGGCGTCGTCCACCACCAGCACCGAACGCGGCCCGGCGAGCGCCTTCGCCAAGGCGGCGACCGCGCCCACCACCGAGTTCGAGCCGGCCTCCAACCCGGAAACCGACAGCGCCACCAGCGGGCGCTCCCGCAGCATCGAAATCCCCGCGACCCGTTGCACATTGCAGCCGAGCTGGGTCAGCCGTTTCGCGGCTTCGTCGAGGGCGGACGTCCGCCCGGAACCAACCATCCCAACCCAATTCACGCTGACACCCGCGCGGACATACCGGACAAGGTCGTCGGTGAGATGGGCGCACACCACATCCATGTTCCGAGTGTAACTACGGGCCGGGCGCGCTGGGAAGGGCGCGGCCTGCGCAGTGGTCAGTCTTCGGGGCCGCCTTGGTGCGCGAGCGTCAGCAACGTGACCTCCGGTGGGCAGGCGAAGCGGAAGGGGGCGTAAGGGGAGGTGCCGAAGCCAGCCGAAACGTGCAGCCAGGCCCGTTCGCCGCCGGCCTCCCACACGGAAACGCCTTTGGCTTGGCTGGGATCGAGGTCGCAATTCGTGGTGAGCGCCCCCAAGAACGGCACTCACACCTGCCCGCCGTGGGTGAGCCCGGTGAGAATCAGCTCCACGCCGTCCGCCGTCATCGCGTCGAGCACCCGCCGGTAGGGGGCGTGGGTGACGCCGATCAGCAGCTTGGCGCCGCGTTTGCGCTTGCCGGCCACCTTTGGATAGTCGTCGAGGCCGATGTGGGCGTCGCCGGTGCCGCGGAACTCCAGCTTGACCCCGCAGACGTCGAGCACGGTGTCTTTGCCTTCCACATTCACCCACCCGCCGGCTTCCAGGGCTGCCACCAACTCACCGGTGGGCAAATCGGCTTGCAGCAGCCGGCGCTGGCCCCGCTCGCGCAAATACTTGAACGGGTTGACCGCCCGGGGCTTGAGATAGTCGGAGGAGCCCAGCGTGAACACGCCTGGCTTTTCCAACAGCCGCCCCAGCGCGTCGGCCAGCACCGGGATCGATTCGGCTTCGGAGATCATGTCTCCGGTGGCGACCACGATGTCCGGCTCCAGCCCGGCCAAAGACTTGATGAACTCAACAGCGCGGCGGTCGCGGTCGAGCAAGTGCGCGTCGGAGATGTGCAACAGCCGGATAGGCTCGGATTTCGGCGGCAACACCGGCAGCTTGACGCGGCGTACCTGGTACAGCTTCGACTCCACGAACGTGCCGTAGGCGACACACGCCAGCCCGGCGAGGGCGAGGCGGCGCGCGGCCTTCCAGAACCCCATGTCAGCCCTGCGGCGTTTGCGGGGTTTGCTGCTCGGGCTGCTGCGCTTGCTCGGGCTGCTGCGGATCGGTGGTTTGCGTCGGCTGGTTCGGATCGACGACGGTCGCCGGATCCGGCTCCGGCTCCGGCTTCGGCCCCTTCGAAACCGTCAGGGTGATGGTGGAATACCGCGCCGCTTTGCCTGAAGGCTTCATCGCGATGACCGTGCCCTCTGGGGAATCGTCGTATTTCTTCTTCTTCTCGACGTCCACCGAGAATCCCTTGGCCGTCAACTGGGACTTGCAGGATCCCACGCTGTCTCCGGTGCAGCTCGGCAACGGCAGCAGTTTCGACCCGTCGCCATTCCAAATTTTCGAGGAAGGCTCGGGGAAATTCTTGTACTTGCCGCCGGTGACCCGTTTGACCACGGTGGCGAACACCGGCTGCAGCATCTGGCCGGTGGTGGAGCCCGACTGGCCGGAAATGTACGTGCCAGAGACCGGCAAAACAATATTGCGCAAGAAGGAGTATTTGGACTTCCAATACTTCGCGAAGCGCGGGTTGTTGTCGTAGGAGACCATCGCCGCGCCGACGAGCTGCGGGGTGAAGGCCATCTGCCACACCGAGCGGTTCAGCGGCACGGTGCCCGTCTTGCCGGCCATCTGCACTCCGGGCACCCGGACATAGCGCGAGGTGCCGTGTTCGACGGAGCCGCGCAGCACCTTGGCCACGCCGGCGGCGAGATCCTTGGAAATCACCCGCTTGCAGTTTCCGTCGGGGGCCTCCAGCTCTTCGCCGGTGATGGAGCTGGTGATGGTGGAGATGATGGTGGCGTCACAGTGGATGCCGCCGGAGGCGATGGTGGCGTAGGCCTCCAGCATGGAGATCGGGGTGGCCTCGACCGCGCCGAGGGTGAAGGCCGGGATGTGGTCGTAGTTTTCCACCACGGAGCCGCCGGCGGCGAGCTTCAGCCCGAGGGTTTCGGCCATGGTGGTGACCTCGCACATGCCCACCGACTCCTCAAGCTGCGCGAAATAGGTGTTGACCGAGCCGGCCGCGCCGGAGAGCATGTTGATCACGCCCGCGCCGCCGGTGACCTCCCAGGGGTTGATCTGCTCGAAGGGCCCGTCGCAGGATTCGAAGGTTTTCCCTTGGAACTGCATGGAGCTTTTGGCGTTGAAGCGCACGTTCACGCCGTACCCCTCGTTCAGCGCTGCGGCTACCACGAACATCTTGAAAGTGGAGCCGCCGTGGAAGCCGTCCGCGCCGCCCATGTCTCTGGAGACGAAATAGTTGTAGAACGTCTCCCCTTTCCATTTCTCCACCGGGTCGCCATTTTTGTAGACGACGTTTCCGGCTTTGTCCGTCTTGTAGTTGAAGCCCATCTTCGGGCGGCTTTGCGCCATCGCGATGACCCGGCCGGTGCCCGGCTCCAGGAAGCCGATCAGCGAGATGACCGGGTCTTTCGGATCGATCATGGAGCTGATTTTCTTCTGCGCGGCTTTCTGGGATTTGACGTCGAAATCGGTGGTGATCTGCAGGCCGCCGCGATACAGGGCGAGCTTGCGCTCCTCTTCGGTGTCGCCCAGGCTCGTCGCCTTCTTCAAGATGGTGTTTTCGGCGAACTGGCAGATGAACGGATAGGGGCTGGACAAGCAGCCGTTCGGCACTTCTTTGACCTTTGTGGGATCGAAGGGGACTTGTTTGGCGGCGTCGCGCTCGGCTTCGGTGATGAGCGCCAACTCGGCCATGCGGTCGAGCACGTTGTTGCGGCGCTCGATGCCCTCTTGCGGGAAGCGCACGGGATCGGTCTTGTACGGGTTGCGCACCAGGCCGGCGAGCATCGCGGCCTGCGCGAGATCGAGCTGGTCGGCGCTGACGCCGAACCAATGCTGCGCCGCCGCCTCCACGCCGTACGCGCCACCGCCGTAATAGGAGATATTCAGATACGCTTCGAGGATTTCGTCTTTCGTCATGGTTTCTTCGACGGAAATCGCGTAGCGCAGCTCGCGCACCTTGCGGGCCATGGTCTGCTCGGTGGCGAGGGTCTTGGCTTGCTTGTCGCCCTTGGCTTCGGCGTTCAGCACCAGCACCGAGCGCACCAACTGCTGGGTGATGGACGAGCCGCCTTGGGTGACGCCCTGCGAGGTGGACAAGAAGGCGCGCAGGGTGCCCTGCAAATCCATCGGGCCATGCTCGTAGAAGCGGTGGTCTTCGATGGCCACCTGGGCGGTGACCATCACCGGGGCAATTTCGTCGAGGGATTTGTAGATGCGGTTCTCGTCGAAGAAGGTGGCCAGGAGGGTGCCGTCGGAATTTGTGAGCGTGGAGCGCTCGGCGCGCTGCCATTCGTCGAGGCTCGTCGGCAGGCTGGTGACGAAATCTGCCATCCCGTTGCTGGCCGAGGAGGCCAATGAAACCACCGGCACGAGCATGCCGGCGCAAATCAAGCCGCCCACCACTGACAGCACCATGAGCAGCAGGAAAGAGTACAGCTTTTTCCCAATTCGCACGGCGTCGATGCT
>JAISTI010000090.1 GCA_031272685.1 Propionibacteriaceae bacterium
ATCCCTCCGACGTGATGTGCCGCGGCGTTTACCCCGCCTGGATGGAACGCGAAATCAGCCGCCGGGGCGTCGACCTCGGCATCACCGACACTGACCGAGAGCTGCTGGCGCAAAACACCATCGACTACCTGGCGTTCAGCTACTACCTGACCCGCCTGGTGCAAGCCGGGCCGTCCCTGCTGGACACCACCGGCTGGGAACTCGTTTCCGACCTTCCAAACCCCCACCTGGAACGCAACGACTGGGGCTGGCAGATCGACCCCGACGGGCTGCTCATCGCGCTGAAAAAACTCGCCGACCGCTACCCCGGACTGCCGCTGATGATCTCCGAAAACGGCCTGGGCCAACGCGAAGAGCCCGGCCCCGACGGGATAATCCACGACGACTACCGCATCGCCTACCACCGCGACCACCTGCAGGCCGTCGCCCAAGCCCTTGCGGAAGGATGCCCGGTTTTCGCCTACCTTGCCTGGTCGGGTATCGACATCGTCTCCGCCAGCTCCAACGAGCGCAGCAAACGCTACGGCTTCATCCACGTCGATTTGGACGACGCCGGCAACGGCACCGGCAAACGCACCCCCAAAGACAGCTACCACTGGTTCGCCCAAGTCGCCCATTCCAATGGGGAGAGGCGCTAGCGTCCCGTTCAGTCCCGTTCAAGGTCTGAGTGGCAGCCGAAACGGTTCACGCTGTCTACTTCAACTGCCAGTATCGTGTCTCCATGGCGCGGATTCGGCAGACGGGAGGGCGCTGATGAACAAGCTGCGGCACGTCTGCGAGCGCAAAAAGGAGAGCCATGTTGTCACCATCGCTGCTTGACCAGTTTCGCCTGGCCAACCTCGAAAAACACCTGGGGGTTTACGGAGTCCACGTCTACCAGGAAGGGCGGGGAACGGCCGCGCACCAGTTCCGGGCGGACGACCGGGTGCAGAGCTGGTCGGCCACCAAGACCTTTGCCGCCCTGGCGATCGGCATGTGCGCCGACGAGGGGCGGCTCGGCATCGACGACACCGTGCTGGGCTTCTTCCCCGGCATGCGCTCCCTGGCCGCCCCCGGCAGCGAGGCCATCACCGTGAAAAACCTGCTTCAGATGCAACCGGGCAAGGACTACGCGTTTTTCCAGGAAACCGATCCCAAGAAGGTGAACGAAACCGACTGGGCCGAACTCTTCTTCATGGGCGAAGTCACCTCCACTCCCGGCACCAAATTCTTCTACGCGAACGGCGGCTCCTACATGCTCAGCCGGATCGTGGAGGCCGTCTCCGGGCAGACGCTGCGCTCCTACCTGCTCCCCCGCCTGTTCAACCCGCTGGGCATCCTCAACCCGTGGTGGAACGCCGACCCCTTTGGCCACACCCTCGGGGCTTACGGCCTGCAGCTCACCACCGCCGAGCTGGCCAAACTGGGACAGCTCCTGCTGCAAGAAGGCGTTTGGGACGGCAAACAGCTCGTCTCCAGGGCGTACGCGCAGGCGATGCACACCGACACCGTCGCGCCGAACGGGCATTTCGACGATCCGGAAGCGAACGCCGGATACGGCTACCAGGTGTGGCTGAACGTGGAGGGCGGCTACCGCGCCGATGGCATGTACGGCCAGTACTCAATCGTGATTCCCCAACAGCGGGCCGTCATCACCACCACCGCGCACAACGAAACTGACGCCTACGGCATCGTGCGGGCCGCCTTCAGCGACATCGCCAGCCGACTCTAACCCCACGGCCCGCGGGCGGAGGTTTTCGCCAGCCGTTGTAGGGTATGGCCTGTGCTTGGATACTTCGGACCAGAGGGGACTTTCGCCCATCAAGCCCTGCTCACCTTCCATGACGGGGAGGCCGTCCCATACGCGACGGTAGGGCAGGCGCTGGACGCGGTGCGGCGCGGCGAGGTGGAGGCCGTGCTCGTCCCGCTGGAAAACTCGGTGGAAGGCGGGGTGAGCGTCACCCTCGACAACTTGGCATCCGGCCAGCGCCTGATGATCACGCGCGAAGTGATCCTGCCGGTGCAATTCGACCTGTGCGCCCGGCCCGGCACGAGGATGGAAGACGTACGCAAAGTGCTCACCCACTCCCATGCCGCCGCCCAAACCCGCGGCTGGATAGCGAAACACCTGCCGCAGGCCACCATCACCGAGGGCGGCTCCACCGCCGGCGCCGCCAAGGAAGTCTCCGACCCGAACAGCCGCTACGACGCGGCGGTCTGCGCCGCCGTCGCCGGCGACCTGTACGGCCTCGACCACCTGGCCACCGGCATCGCCGACAACGAGGGCGCGGTGACGCGCTTCGTGCTCGTCTCCCGGCCCGCCCAGCCGCCGATGCCGACCGGCGCCGACAAAACCACGCTGGCCGTTTACATCAAACAAGACCAGCCGGGCGCGCTGCTTTCCATGCTGGAGCAGTTCGCGGTGCGCGGGGTGAACCTATGCCGCATCGAATCGCGCCCCACCAAGGAAAAGCTCGGCAACTACTACTTCTCCATCGACGTCGAGGCGCACATCCGCGAGCCGCGGCTGACGGAGACCGTCCTGGGCTTGAAGCGCGTGATGGAAGAAGTGGTATTCCTGGGCTCCTACCCGCGGGCAGACCACGTCCGCCCGGCCATCGACTCCGGCTACGCCGACACCGATTTCGCCGACGCACGGCAGTGGTTCACGACGGTGATCAACCCCGAAGACTGAGCGACTTCCGGAAACCCTGGAAAGCGTCAGTCGATGGCGATGGCGCCGTCGGCGCCCACCGACACCAGCCGGTCGCCTACACTGGGCTTCTTCGGCTCGTAGTCGCTGTCGAACAGCTCCGAGGAGATGATCATGTCGGCCGTGGAGGAATTGCAGGCCGTCGGCACATTCCACAGCGTCGCCAGGCGCAGCAGCGCCTTCACGTCCGGGTCATGCGGCTGGGGGGATTCCGGATCCCAGAAGAAGAACAGCGCGTTCAACTCCTGGGTGGCGATCATGGCGCCGATCTGCTGGTCGCCGCCCTTGGGGCCGGACAGCAGCCGGTGCACTTTCAAGTTTGTTTCGTGCTCGATGAGGGTGCCGGTCGTGCCGGTCGCCCACAGCTCGTGGTGGGAGAGCAACTCCCGGTTCCACACGCACCATTCGAGGAGATGGCCTTTGCGGTCATCATGTGCCACCAATCCAAGTTTCATCTGTTCCTCCTGGAACTCCCCGCCTCCTGCGGGGCTCTTTTTTCTTTCTATCGTCCTAGCTATTTTAGCCCTGTAGTTTTCGCAGGTGTTAAATCTGTGTGCCAGGGCGGTTGGCCCGCGCCGCCGGGCGCGGCGGCAAAACCCCTTGTGGAAGGGCCAAACTTGGGGGCTAAAGCAAAGGTTGGACGGCGGCCTGGATTTGGGCGGCGATTTCCGCGACTGGCTGGCGTGCCGCGATGACCACGTAGCGGGACGGGGCGGCGGCAACCAGCCGGGCGTACCCGGCGCGCACCCGCTGGTGGAACTCCAGCCCCTCCTGCTCCAGGCGGTCCCGGCTGGTCAGGGCGGCAATCCCGGCGGCTGGGTCGAGGTCGAGCAGGATGGTCAGGTCGGGGGTGAGCCCGCCGGCGGTGACTTCGGCTATTTCGGCGAGCAGCTCATCGGGCAGCACCCGCCCGGCGCCCTGGTAGGCGAGCATGGAGTCGATGAAACGGTCGGAGACGACCACCTTGCCGGCGTCCAGCGCCGGGCGGATCACCTCGGCGATGTGCTGCGCCTTGTCGGCGGCGTACAACAGCGCTTCGGTCTTGGGATCCATCGCGCCGGTGGCGGGGTCGAGCAAGATGTGGCGGATCATGTTGCCCACCTTGGTGCCGCCAGGCTGGCGGGTCTCGACGACCTCGCGGCCCTGGGAGCGCAGCCAATCCACCAGCAGGCGCGACTGGGTGCTCTTGCCCGCGCCGTCGCCACCTTCGAAGACGATGAACAGGCCCGGCACCGCGACGCTCACTTCTTCTTGGCCGTTCGGCGGCCGCGCTTGGGCGCCGGACCCTTGGCGCGCTTCTCCGCCAGCAGCTCGGCGGCCCGCTCCAGGGTGATCTCGGTGGGAGAGTCGGCTTTGCGCAAGGTGGCGTTTGTTTCGCCATCGGTGACATACGGCCCAAAGCGGCCATCCTTGACGGTTATCGTCTTGCCGGTCTGCGGGTCGGCGCCCAGCTCGCGCCCGGGGCTGGCCGAGCGGCGGGCAGCCCGGGTCTTGGGCTGGGCCAGCAGCGCCTTCGCCTCGTCCAGGGTGATGGTGAAAAGCAGCTCCTCGTCTGCCAGCGATCGGGATTCTTCGCCCTTTTTCACGTACGGGCCGTAGCGCCCGTTCAGGGCGGTAATCTCTACGCCGTCGTCGTCCACGCCGAGGGTGCGGGGAAGCTGCAGCAGTTTGTCGGCGTCTTCAAGGGTGATGGTGTCCAGGCTCATCGACTTGAACAGCGAGGCGGTCTTGGGCTTGCGTCCCTTGGGGGCGTCTTCGGGAAGCACCTCGGTGACATACGGCCCGAAGCGGCCGTCCTTGGCGACCACCGGGTAGCCGCCCGCGCCCTGGCCGAGCTGGCGCTCCTGGTTTCCGGATTCGGCCAGCAGTTGGGCCACCACCTCCCCGGTCAACTCGTCGGGGGCCATAGCGTCGGGCACATTCGCCCGGCGGCCGTCGCCGCTTTCGACATAAGTGCCGAAACGGCCCACCCGCACATCCACATCCGGCGCGACTTGGAAAGTGGCCAGCTTGCGGGCGTCGATCCCCCCGGATTCGCCCACCAGCTTGTGCAGGCCCTCGTGGACGTCGGTGCCGTCGCCGAAATAGAACTCCTTGAGCACTTGCAGCCGGTTGCTCTCGCCGGTCTCGATCTCGTCCAGGCGCTGCTCCATTTCGGCGGTGAAGTCGTAGTCGATGAGGTAGTTGAAGTGCTCTTCCAGCAGCCGGGTGACGGCGAAGGCCAGCCAGGTGGGCACCAGGGCGCGGCCCTTCTTGAACACGTAGTCGCGGGCGGTGATGGTGGAGATGATGGTGGCGTAGGTGGAAGGCCGGCCGATCGAGAGCTTCTCCAGAGCCTCGATCAGGGATTCTTCGGTGTAGCGGGCCGGCGGGGTGGTCTGGTGGGCGGCCGCCGCGACGTTTTCCGGCACCAGGCCCTGTCCGGCGGCCAGGTGCGGCAGCCGGGCCTGCTGGTCGTCGGCGGCGCCTTCGTCTACCGATTCGACATAGGCGGCCAGGAACCCCAGGAAGGTGATGGTGCGGCCGTTGGCCTGGAAGGTGAACTGGTGGTGGGCCTGCGCCTCGCCGGTGCTCACGTTAGCGAGGGTGACGGGGTGGGGGGCGGTGGCGCCGATTTTCACCGTCACCGAGTTCCCTTCAGCGTCTTTCATTTGCGAAGCGAGGGTGCGTTTCCAGATCAGCTCGTACAGCCGGAAGTCGTCGCCGCTGAGGCCGGTCTGCTTCGGGATGCGGAAGTGGCCTCCGGCCGGGCGGATCGCCTCGTGCGCCTCTTGCGCGTTTTTCACTTTCGCGTAGTAGCGGCGGGGCTTCTCGGGCAGGAACTCGCCGCCGTACAGCTCGCGCACCTGCGCGCGCGCCGCCTTGACGGCGGTGGCCGAGAGGGTGACGGAGTCGGTGCGCA
>JAISTI010000106.1 GCA_031272685.1 Propionibacteriaceae bacterium
CGCGGCGTCGGGGTGCGCATCGAAGACGATGTCTGGATCCGCCCCGACGGCGCCCAAGAGGTGCTCTCGGCCGCCCTGCCGCTGAGCGCGGCCGGGCTGGAAGAGTTCACCCGCGCCAGCCAAAGCCAATAGCTGCTTCACCCGCCGGGCGCGGGCACGGGAATGGGACGGGGGAAGCGCGCGCGCGGCCATCCCATAAGGTAGGCGCTGACGCCCCGCAGGGGGGCCGATAAAGGAGTCGAAATGGCCTTGTGGAAGTTGCATGGAAACGGCAAGAGCATTGCCCCCGGCGAAGTCGTCGCGCCCGACGAGCGCCTCGGCTGGGGCCGCACCATCAGCATGGGCATGCAGCATGTGGTGGCCATGTTCGGCGCCACCTTCCTGGTGCCGCTCATCACCGGTTTCCCCCCGTCCACCACGCTGTTTTTCTCCGGCATCGGCACCATCTTCTTCCTGCTGATCACCGGCAACAAGCTGCCCTCCTATCTCGGCTCGTCGTTCGCCTTCCTGGCGCCGATCGCGGCCGTCGCCCCGCACAACACCGGCGAGGCCCCGTCCCTGGAGAACATGGGCGTGGCGCTCTTCGGCGTGATGGTGGCCGGCATCACCCTGGCCATCGTCGGCGCCATCGTGCATTTCGCCGGCTCGAAGTGGATCGACAAACTGATGCCGCCGCCCATGACCGGCGCGATCGTCATGATCATCGGGTTCAACCTCGCCGGCGCGGCCAAGAACAATTTCCAATACCAGTACGTCGCCGACTCCGCCGGCTGCGCCGCCGACCCGGCCAACACCGCGGCCTGCGCGGTCACCGGCACCGCCGACCTCACCGGCTGGATCACCATCTTCGCCATCGTGCTCATCACCGTCCTCTTCCGCGGCATCATCGGCCGGCTCTCCATCCTGCTGGGCGTGCTGGTGGGCTATGTGGCGGCCGTCTTCCAGGGGCAGGTCAGCTTCGCCGCCATCGAGGGCGCCGACTGGTTTGGCCTGCCCGAATACCACACCCCGGTGGCAAACCCCGTAGTCTTCGGCCTGTTCGTGCCTGTTGTGCTGGTGTTGATCGCGGAGAATGTCGGCCATGTGAAGTCGGTGGCCCTGATGACCGGCAAGAATTACGACAAGCAGATGGGCCGCGCGCTGCTTGCCGACGGCGTCGCCACCACCGTCGCCGGCATCGGCGGCGGCTCGGGCACCACCACCTACGCGGAGAATATCGGCGTGATGGCCGCCACCAAGGTTTACTCCACCGCGCTGTACTGGGTGGCCGGCATCACCGCGCTGCTGCTTTCGCTCATCCCGAAGTTCGGCCAGGCCATCAACACCGTTCCGACGGGCGTCATCGGCGGCGCGGGCGTGGTGCTGTACGGCATGATCGGCCTGCTGGGCGCGCGCATCTGGGTGGAGAACAAGGTTGATTTCACCTCACCGGTGAACCTCTTCCCGGCGGCCGTCGGGCTCATCATGGGTATCTCCGACCTTTCCATCACCATTGACGGCAACACTGTCGCCGGCGGCGTGGCGGTGGGCACGGTGACGGCCCTGGTGCTCTACCACATCATGAAGCCGCTGGCCAAGTGGCGCAAGACCGCGCAAGCCTGAGCTTCAGCGGCGGGCGGCCAGCAGCGCCTCCAGGAAGACAGCGATGCCGTCTTCGGCGACATCGGCGGTGACGACGTCCGCCGCGTCCATGACCTCCGGCAGCGAGTTGCCCATGGCCACCCCGACGCCGGCCCAGCGGATCAGCTCGATGTCATTTTTCGCGTCCCCGGCCCCGGCCACCTCGTCGCGGCTGAGGCCAAGGATGCCGGCAAGCCTGCCCACCCCGGTGGCTTTGGTGACATCCGCCGGGCCGATCTCGATGAACGGCGCACCAGAAGTGGTGGCGTGGAAACCGGAAAGGCCGGAGCCGTTCAGCGCGGCGAGCATGTCCTCCGGGTCGACGTCCGGGTGCCGGGCGGCGAGCTTCACCGCCGGCTCGGCCCAAAGCTGTTCCAGCGGCCCGACGTGGTACTGCGGGGAGTCTTTGTAGAAATCCTCTTCCGCGACCAGCTGGCGGTATCCGGCCTCGGCTACCCAGTGCTCGCCGCCGCGCTGGAAGGCGGCGAAAGCCACCTGCGGGAAGCGCTCCTTGATGAAGCTGACTAGCCGGCGGAGCACCGGGGTGGGGATGTGCTCGGCGAAAAGAACCTCACCGGTGTCGAGCCTGGTGGCCACCGCCCCGTTTGTGGCCACCGCGTAGCGCAGCGGCCCGTGGGCTATCGACGGGGGCAGATGGCGCACCTGCCTGCCCGTCGCCACCGCGACCTCGATGCCCGCGTCTTGCGCCGCCGCCACCGCCGCCAGCACCCGCGGCGACATGACGTGGTGGTCGACGAGCAGCGTCCCGTCCAAATCCGTCGCCAGCAGCTTCACGCGCCGGGCGGCTTCCGGGTCAATGGCCTCAGTCACAGCGCCCGAGTTTACCGGTGCCCGCTTGTGCGATGCAGCCATACGACAGCGGCGGGCGGGAGCGGGCAGGCCGGCCACCCACTCCGAATGCCGGTATGATTTGCATGTAATACATGACGCAGCTGTGGGAGGTGGGCTATGCGGTTGGACTTGGAACAGGATTGGGGCCGGGCGAAGGCTTACATTGAAAAGACTCTTGACAAGGTGTTTTATGTGTCGCTGGCCACTGTTGGGCCGGACGGCGCGCCGACGGTGACGCCCATCGGTTCGCTGGTGTTGAACGACGACCGCACCGGCTTTTTCATGGAGCGGTTTCCGCGCAGCATCCCGGCGAACGCGCGGCACAACCAAAACTTCTGCGTGCTCGCCGAAAACCTGAAGCTGCGCACGGCGATTTC
>JAISTI010000113.1 GCA_031272685.1 Propionibacteriaceae bacterium
GTTTTCGATGATGCCGTTGTGGATCAGCGCCACCCGGCCGTTTTGGGAGACGTGCGGGTGGGCGTTGGCGTCGTTGGGCTCGCCGTGCGTGGCCCAGCGGGTGTGCCCCAGCCCGGTGCCGGAATCGGGGACGGGGCGCAGCTCCAATTCCTGGACGAGGTTGGCGAGCTTGCCGGCCTTTTTGCGCACTTGCAGCGCGCCGTCGGCCACCAGCGCCACCCCGGCGGAGTCGTAGCCGCGGTATTCCATCCGCTTCAACCCGGAAAGCACCACCTGGCAGGCGCCGCGCGCCCCGGCGTATCCGATAATCCCGCACATGGGGTCGAGTCTACATGGACGTTTTCCGTCGAGGGTTTGGCGGGCGCAGGTGACAGGTTTGGGCAGGTGTGCAAAGATAGGCCCGTGCTGAACGGCATCATCATTAGCTAGCGCACTTGGAGACCCAAGTGCGCAAACCTCCTGCCCCACAGGAGGTTTTTTGTTGCCCGAGAGGAGAAAGGCGTGGACTTCCACATCTACGACACCACCCTGCGCGACGGCGCGCAGCAGGAAGGCATGAACCTGTCGGTGGCCGACAAACTGGCCATCGCCCGGATGCTCGACGCCCTTGGGGTCGGTTTCATTGAAGGCGGCTGGCCGGGCGCGATTCCCAAAGACACCGAGTTCTTCGCCCGGGCCGCCGCCGAGCTGCGGCTGGAGCACGCGGTGCTTGCCGCTTTCGGCGCCACCCGCAAGGCGTACAAGTCGGCCGCCGACGATGCGCAGGTGCAGGCGCTGCTGCAGGCCGGCACGCCGGTGGTCACCTTGGTCGCGAAGTCGGACGCGCGCCATGTGGAGCGGGCCCTGCGCACCACCAGGGGGGAAAACCTGGCGATGATCGCCGACACCGTGGAGCTGCTGGCTGGCGAAGGCCGCCGGGTCTTCGTAGACGCCGAGCATTTCTTCGACGGCTATCGCTTCGACCCCGGCTACGCCCTGGAGTGCCTGCAAACCGCCGCCGGCGCGGGGGCGGAGGTGCTGGTGCTGTGCGACACCAACGGCGGCATGCTGCCCAGCCGGGTCTTCGACATCGTCGCCGAGGTGCGCGGGCAGGTGGGCGCCGGCATCGGCATCCACTGCCACAACGACACCGGCTGCGCGGTGGCCAACACCCTGGCCGCCGTCGAAGCCGGGGCCATGCACGTCCAAGGCACTTTCAACGGTTATGGCGAGCGCACCGGGAACGCCGACCTGACCACCGTCATCGCCAATCTCGCCATCAAGTACGGGCAAGACGCGCTGCCGCCCGGCCAGCTCGCCAATCTCGCCAGCACCGCCCACTCCATCAGCGAGATCACCAATATCGCCCCCTTCGCCCGGCAGCCGTACGTCGGCCAGAGCGCCTTCACCCACAAGGCCGGGCTGCACGCCAGCGCCATCCGCGTCGACCCGGATCTCTACCAGCACACCGACCCGCAGCTCGTCGGCAACGACATGCGCATGCTCGTCTCCGAGATGGCCGGGCGGGCCTCCATCGAGCTGAAGGGCCGGGAACTCGGCATCGACCTCACCGGGGCCGACGAGATCATCGGAAAGGTTGCCGACAAGGTGAAAGAGCTGGAGGCGCGGGGCTACACCTTCGACGCCGCCGACGCCTCGTTCGAGCTGCTGCTGCGGGCGGAGTTGGACGGCAAGCGGCCGGAGTTCTTCCAAATCGAGTCCTGGCGCACTATCTCCGAGACGCTCGGCGCGGGGGACGGCGATACTTCCTCGGAGGCGACGGTGAAGCTGCGGGCCGGCGGGGTGCGCTTCGTGGCCACCGGCGAAGGCAACGGCCCGGTCAACGCCCTCGACGCGGCACTGCGCAAAGCCCTGCTGCCGGTCTATCCCGAGCTGAACGGCATCCGGCTGGTCGACTACAAGGTGCGCATCCTGGATTCGTCGTCCGGCACTGACGCCGTCACCCGCGTCCTCATCGAGTCGTCCAGCGGCAAAGAGAGTTGGCGCACCGTAGGGGTCGGGACGAACATAATCGAAGCCTCCTGGGAAGCCCTCACCGACGCGCTCTCCTACGGGCTGCTGCACGCGGCGGTCGCGGTGCGCTGAACCTCGGTTCAGGCGCCGTTGGCAGGAGTCGCCGGCCCTTGCGGATTCGCCTCCCGGCCGTCCTTGGCCGGATACAAGGCGACAGCCGAGAGCACCAGCAAGAGCGCTATTACGGCCAGCGGGTGGTCTTGGACGGCGAGCACGAAATAGCCGGCCAGCGGCAGCACCGCCACCACTTTCCCCGCCTCGAAGACGTCGTAGCCGACCGGGTCGGCTTCCCGGTTGGCGTCGCCCTTCAGAGTCAACGTGGCCCCGAAGTCCCGCTTCTCGATGGCGGTGATGCGGTGGGTGACGAGGTGGCTGTCGTCCGGGCGGGGCACCGTCACCACATCGCCGACGCGCAGTTGCGCCACCGGCGTGGGCCGGTGCAGGGTGACCGCGCCCACCGGGATTCCCGGGCTCATCGAGCCGGAAATCACCACGGTGGGCCGCACGTTGAACACCAGGCAGCCCACCATCGCCAGGATGCTCGCCAAGCCGGCGGCCGCCCCGGCG
>JAISTI010000146.1 GCA_031272685.1 Propionibacteriaceae bacterium
CGGCGGGATGTCGTAGGAACGGCGCCACTGCATGAACTTCTCTTCGCCGTAGGCTTCCAGGGTTTGCGCCTTGTTCTTGCCCTGCAGCGCCCCGTAGTGGCGCTCGTTGAGCCGCCAGGAACGCCGCACCGGGATCCAGTGCCGGTCGCAGCCGTCCAACGCCAGGTAGGCGGTGTGGATTGCCCGGCGCAGCACCGAGGTGTGCACCACATCGGGCAGCAGGCCTTCGGCCTTCAGCAGCTCGGCGCCGCGCTTGGCCTCGCCGACGCCTTTCTCGTTGATGTCGACGTCCACCCAGCCGGTGAACAGATTCTTGGCATTCCACTCGCTCTCGCCATGGCGGAGCAGGATCAGTTTCTTGGACATGGCCCCACCCTAACGCTATTGCGCCCGCAGCGCCTCCACGACGACGAGTTTCGCGGCGGATTTGGACGGGCCGCGGGCCGCCAGCACCGCGAAGGCGACCCCGGCTACGACGGTGATGAGCAGCCCGTCCCAGGGGAAGATGTAGGGCATCTGCCAGCCGACCGCGCCCATCGCCATCACCAGGGCGTAGCCCAGCCACAGGCCGGTGAAAACCCCGAAGAGGGTGCCGATGAGGGCCAGCAGCAGCGACTCGGCCACCACCATCCGGCGCACCTGCCGGCGGGTGGCCCCGATGGCGCGCATCATGCCGATCTCCCGACGGCGGGCCAGCACCGAAATGGTGAGGGTGATGGAAAGCGCGAGCAGCGAGGGGACGGCCAGCGCGAAGATGAGCACGTCGAAGATGATGAGGGTGGCGTTGAAGGTCTGCATGTTCTCGTCTTTCCAGCTCGCGGATTCATAGAGCTTGAAGGCGGGATAGTCGGCCACGATGGCGGCCAAGCGGCGCTGCACGGCGTCCGGGTCGGCGCCGGCGTCGCGGTCGGCGAACACGAGCAGGTCGTCGTCCACATTGAAATCGGCGGCGAGGTTCTCCTGCGAGGTGTAAAGGGTGGAGAGTTTGGCGTTCAAGTAGTCGTTGCCGACGCCGGCCAGGTGGTAGGTCTTGACGCCGTTGGGGGTCTGCAGTTCGATGGCCTGGCCAGGGGTGAGGTTGTGCCCGGCGGCGTACAGGCCGTTGGCGATCACCCAGCGGCCCGCGGCGAGCTGCTCGACGGCCTGGTCGGAAGACCCGCTGTTCCACTCGAAGGCGGCCACGTCGAGGTAAGTGGCCGGGTCGATGCCGATCACCTGCACTTCGCCGTCGGCGGTCTTGGACATGCCCACGCGCAAGGTGGAGACGGCCCGCACCCCGTCGGCGGCGGCCACCCGCTTGGCGAGCTGCGGCCCGGCGGCCACATTGCCCTCCGACAGCACGATGGACTGTGGGATGAGCATGTAGTCGGCGCTCATGGACGAATCCAGGTATTTGATGAATCCGCCGAAGATGGAGGCGATGACGGAGACCATCGCCACGATCGCCGCCAGCGAGAGCATCACGGCGCTGGCGGTGACCGACGAGCGGCCGGGATTGCGGGTGATGTTGGAGCGGGCGATGGCCCCCTCGCGGCGGAAGAACACCTCCAGCAGCCTGCCGGTGGCTTTGGCCAGCGGGTCCACCACCGCCGGGCAGATCAGCGCCACTGCGATCAGGATGAGCACCGAGCCCAGCCCGATGAACGAGGCGGAGCCGGTGAACAGCCCGAACACCGAAACCAGCGCCAGCGCCGCTCCGGCGAGCGCCGCCCGGTTGGAGCGCTTGCGGTAGGTGTCGCCCACCTGCGCGCGCAGCGCCTCCATCGGCGAAATCCGGGAAGCGGAGCGGGCGGGGATGAGCGCGGCGGCCACCGTCACCCCGATGCCCAGCACCACCGTCATCAGGCAGATGGCGGGGTCGAAGACCGGCCAGCCCAGCTCTTGGTGCATGAAGGCCTTCATCATCGGGTTCATCAGGGCGAAGGCGCCCACCGCCATGCCCCAGCCGCCGAGCAGCCCGGCGGCGGTGCCGATGGCGCCTTGCAGCAGCGATTCGACGAGGAACATCGCCAGCACATGCCGGCGGCGCATCCCCACCGCCCGCAGCATGCCGATGTCGTGGCGGCGTTCGGCGACGACGGTGCGGAAACTGTTCAAGATGATGAATCCGGCTGTGGCAAGGGCAAACAGCCCAAACATCATGAAGGCCATCCCGGCCACCTGCATGGAGGCGAGCAGGGTGGAATTGGACGAGATGCCGCCCACCTGGTAGTCGGAGCCGAGCCGGGCCTGCACCGCGGATTCGACCGCCTGGCGGTCGGCGCCTTGGGTGAAAGCGGCGTTGACGGTGGTGATGCGCCCGTTCAGCCCGAAAAGCTGCTGGGCGGTTTTCAAGGTGGTGAACACTTGCTCTTCGCCGGGGGCGGTCGGCGAGTCGATAAGGCCCACGACTTGCAGCCGCATGGTGCCCAAGGCGGCCGGCAGGGTGAGCTTCGCGCCGACGGACAGCTTCAGCTGCGCGGCGAGGTCGGCGTTGAGCATCAGCGCCTGGCTGTCGGCGGCGGCCAGCAGCCGCCCTTCCCCGATGGGAAAGTCGCGCACCTGCGGAGCTTTGGCCATGTCCACGCCGATGACGGTGACGGTGGCGAGCGCGTTCG
>JAISTI010000165.1 GCA_031272685.1 Propionibacteriaceae bacterium
CAAGTCCATGCGCGAAGTGGCGGAGGGCGTCATCGCCCACCGGGCGGACGTCAAATAGCTTTCGGCCGCCGCAGCGCGACGGTAATGCGGCCGTGGGCGATCTCTTCGCCGTCGTCGCCGCGCACGCTCACGTCATAGACGGCGCTGTGCCCGCCGACGCGCAAGGCGGTGGCCGTCGCCGTCACATGCCCCGCGCGCGCCGGGCGCAGATGGCTCACCGAAAGCTCCTGCCCGACCGCCTGCCCCGCCGGGCCGACGGCCGCCATCGCGGCCAGCGACCCGGCCGTCTCCACCGCCACCGCGCTCGCCCCGCCATGCCAAAGCCCGTACGGCTGGGTGTTCCCGGCCACCGGGTAGCGCACCACCGCCTGTTCGGGGGATAGCGAGATGACCTTGCCGCCGAGCTTGTCGTCGAGGGGGCTGTCTTCCGTCCGGGGTGTGTTGGGCTGCGTCATGGGGTTAAGAATGTCACCGCCAGGCGCTAGGTTGGTGTTGTGACCGAAACGCTGATGCTCATCGACGGGCATTCGGTGGCCTTCCGGGCCTTTTACGGGCTGCCGCCGGAGAACTTCCACACCGATTCCGGGAAATACACCAATGCCGTCTACGGCTTCTTCTCCATGCTGGCGCGGCTGCTGAACTCCGAAAAGCCCACCCACCTGGCGGTCGCCTTCGACATCTCTCGGCACTCCTTTCGCACCGATGAATACCCCGAATACAAGGGCACCCGCGGCGCCACCCCGCCGGAGTTCATCGGGCAGACGGACGACATCCAGGCGGTGTTGCGGGCGATGGGCGTCACCGCGATCACAAAAGAGAATTACGAGGCGGACGACATCATCGCCACCCTGGCCACCCTGGGCGAGCAGGCCGGGCTGCAGGTGCTGATCGTCACCGGAGACCGGGACACCCTGCAGCTGGTGGACGAGTCGGTCACCGTGCTGTATCCGATTCGCGGCGTGACGGAGCTGGCCCGGCTCGATCCGCCGGCGGTGGCGGCGAAATACCTCGTCACCCCGGCCCAATACCCCGATTTGGCGGCTTTGGTGGGGGAGGCCAGCGACAACCTGCCCGGCGTGCCCGGGGTGGGCCCCAAAACCGCGGCGAAATGGCTGGCGCAATACGGCTCGCTGGAGGCGCTGCTCGCCCACTCCGGGGAGATCGGCGGCAAGGTGGGCGACGCGCTGCGCGGGCATGTCGAAGACGTGCGCCGCAACCGGCGGCTGAACGCGTTGGTGCGCGATTTGGCGCTGCCGGTCACCGTCGAGTCGCTGCGGCGCGGCCCCGGAGACCGCGACGCCGTCAACAAGCTCTTCGATGAGCTGCAAATCCGCTCGCTGCGCAAAGACGTGCTGGCGCTGATGGCCGGCTCGTCCGGCCCGGAAGCCCAGCCCGCCCCGGCCGCCGAGCCGCCGGCCGCGTTGGCGGGCGCGGCGATAGACGTGGTGGGCCAGGCCACCCTGTCCGGCGCCGAAGTGGAGGGCATCGCCCTCGGGGGCGAAGCGCCGGAATACCTCGATCCGGCGCTGCTCTCCCCGGAGCGCGAGGCCAAACTGGCCGCCTGGCTTTCCGACCCCGCCGAACCCAAGATCGTCCACGACGCGAACCGGGCCGCGTTGCTGCTCTCCGGCCGGGGCTGGCAGTTGCGCGGGGTAGTTTTCGACACGCTCTTGGCCGCGTACCTACTCAAGCCAGATCAACGGCTTTACGAGGTAAAAGACCTTGCCATCCGGCATTTGGGCCGGGAGCTGGAAGACCAAGGGGAGGGCGACGGTATGCTGCCCGCCTTCACCGACGAGTCGTCGGCCGCCATCGCCCGCGCCCAGGCGCTCGCCCCGCTGGCCGGAGTGCTGCGCCAGGAGTTGGCAGAGCGCGGAGAGCTGGGCCTGCTCGCCGACTTGGAGTTGCCGCTGGCCGCCGTGCTGGCAAAGATGGAGCAGGTGGGCATCGCCGTCGACAGCTCGGTGTTGGAGCGGCTGCAATCCGATTTCGACGCCAAGGTCGGCGCCGCCGAGCAACGGGCCTACGCCGAGATCGGCCACCCGGTAAACCTCGCCTCTCCGAAGCAGTTGCAGGCGGTGCTTTTCGATGAGCTGCGCATGCCCAAGACCCGCAAGACCCGCACCGGCTACACCACCGACGCCGAGGCCCTTGGCGAGCTGTTCGCCAAGACCGGGCACCCGTTCCTGGAGCAGTTGCTCATTCACCGCGACCAAATCAAGCTGCGCCAGACGGTCGACGGGCTGATCCGCTCGGTGGGCGACGACGGGCGCATCCACACCACCTTCTCGCAGGTGCAGGCGGCCACCGGGCGGCTGTCCAGCGCCGACCCGAACTTGCAGAACATCCCGGTCCGCACCGAGGCCGGCCGGCAAATCCGCCAGGTGTTCGTGGTGGGGCCGGGCTTCGAGAGCCTGCTCACCGCCGATTACTCGCAGATCGAGATGCGCATCATGGCGCATCTCAGCGGCGACGAGTCGTTGATTTCCGCGTTCAATTCGGGGGCGGATTTCCACGCCACCATGGCCGCGCATGTGTTCGGCGTGCCTCCCGAGCAGGTCACCGCGCAGCAGCGCGCCCGCATCAAGGCCATGAATTACGGGCTGGCGTACGGCCTGAGCGCCTTCGGGCTGGCCCAGCAGCTCGGCATCTCCGGCGGGGAGGCGAAAGCCCTCATGGACGACTATTTCCGCCGTTTTGGCAATGTCCGCGACTATCTGGCCTCGCTGGTTGCCAAGGCCCGCGAGAGCGGCTACACCGAAACCATGCTGGGCCGGCGCCGCTACCTGCCCGACCTGAACTCCACCATCCCGCAGCGGCGGGCTGTCGCCGAACGGGCGGCGCTGAACGCCCCCATCCAGGGCTCGGCGGCCGACATCATCAAGAAGGCGATGCTGGATGTCGACGCGGCGCTGTCCGCCGGCGGCTTCCAATCCCGGATGCTGTTGCAGGTGCACGACGAGCTGATCTTCGAGGTGGCGCCGGGCGAGCGTGCTGCCCTTACCGAACTGGTGCGCGACAAGATGGGGCACGCCTTCGAGCTGTCCGTCGCCTTGGAGGTTTCGGTGGGGTACGGCGCGTCCTGGCATGACGCCGCCCACTGAGCCGGGTTTTGCCCGTGGCGCGCCGCGCGGGTAGGCTTGCTCATTGCGTTTGCGCCAGCCGGCTCCAGACCTAGTGTGCCCGGCTCCCCGTGAAACAGCCGGGAGGCGTGGGCGCGCGAACTACTACACATCGGAGTTACTCCATATGACCTCATCTGAGGCAATCGCAGTCGACGATATCGGCACGAAAGAAGATTTCGAAAAAGCCATTGACGCGACAATCAAGTATTTCAACGACGGGGACATCGTCTCCGGAACCGTGGTCAAAGTCGACAGGGACGAGGTGCTCCTCGACGTCGGCTACAAGACCGAAGGGGTCATCCCCATCAAAGAGCTTTCCATCCGCCACGACGTCGACCCCAACGAGGTCGTGCAGATCGGCGACGTCGTCGAGGCGCTCGTCCAGCAGAAAGAAGACAAAGAAGGCCGGCTCATCCTGAGCAAGAAGCGGGCGCAATACGAGCGCGCCTGGGGCACCATCGAAGAGATCAAAGAGGCCGACGGCGTGGTGCTGGGCCGGGTCATCGAGGTGGTCAAGGGCGGCCTGATCGTCGACATCGGCCTGCGCGGCTTCCTGCCGGCCTCGCTGGTGGAAATGCGCCGGGTGCGCGATCTCCAGCCCTATATCGGCATGGAGCTGGAAGCCAAAATCATCGAGCTGGACAAAAACCGCAACAACGTGGTGCTGTCCCGGCGCGCCTGGCTGGAGGAGACGCAGTCCGAGAAGCGGCACACCTTCCTCAACCAGCTTGCCAAGGGCCAGATCCGCAAGGGTGTCATCTCGTCCATCGTCAACTTCGGCGCCTTCGTCGACCTCGGCGGCGTGGACGGCCTGGTGCACGTCTCCGAGCTGTCCTGGAAGCACATCGACCACCCGGCGGAAGTCGTGGAGGTCGGCCAAGAGGTCACCGTCGAGGTGCTCGACGTCGATCTGGAGCGCGAGCGCGTCTCGCTGTCGCTGAAGGCCACCCAGGAGGATCCCTGGCAGACGTTCGCCCGCACGCACCAGTTGGGCGAGATTGTGCCCGGCAAGGTCACCAAGCTCGTCCCGTT
>JAISTI010000228.1 GCA_031272685.1 Propionibacteriaceae bacterium
AACCAGCTTGTCCGCATCGAAGAAGAGCTGGACGACGCCGCCCGCTACGCCGGCGCCGCCGCCTTCCCGCGCTTCAAGATCTGACCGCAACCAGCGCATAGCAGATGGCCGCAGCTTCCCCACGGCAGGCAAAACCCGGCTCGGGCCGCCCCACAGGGCGCGCCCGGGCGGGTGCGCGCCCGGCCCCGGTTTCCGCCACCGAGGAAACCCAGCCGATTGAAACCGGGGACAAGCAGCCCCGGCTGGCCTTGACCGGGCGGCTGATCGCCCTGGTGTGCGTACTGGCGCTGATGGGGTTGTTCTACGCGCCCACCATCCGCATCTACCTCGACCAATCCCACCAAATCGCGCTGCAGCAACAGGCCATCGCCGAGCGCACCGCCGAAATCGAGCGGCTCAGCACCGAGCTGGCCCGCTGGGAAGACCCGGCCTACATCAAAGCGCAAGCCCGCAACCGGCTCGGCTGGGTGATGCCCGGCGAAACCGGCTACCGGGTGATCGACGCCAACGGCACCCCGCTGGGCAACGGCGTCGAGCTGCAAGACACCTCCAACACCACCGACCTCGTCGGCACAACTTGGTGGGGGCGGATGTGGGGCTCCGTCGAAGCCGCCGACCATCCCGTCGCCAAATGAGCCTCACCAACCTCGAAACCCCTAGCCAGGCCGATCTTGACGTCATCGGCGCGCAGCTGGGCCGCGAACCGCGCGCCGTGGTGGGAGTGGCTTGGCGCTGCCCGTCCGGCCAGCCGGGCGTAATCGCCACCGAGCCGCGCCTGCCCGGCGGCGCCCCCTTTCCCACCTTCTACTACCTCACCTGCCCGAAGCTGGTGGCCGAATGCTCCCGCCTGGAGTCGGCGGGGCTGATGGCGCAGTTCGCGCGGCGGCTGGCCGCCGAACCCGAACTTGCGGCGGCTTACCGGGCCGCCCACGATTCGTACCTGGCCGACCGGGCTGAATACGGCGACGTGCCGCAGATCGCCGGCATCTCGGCCGGCGGCATGCCCGACCGGGTGAAATGCCTGCACGCGCTGCTCGCGCACGCGCTCGCCCGTCCCGGGGTAAACCCGATCGGCGCCGAAGTGGCAGCCATGTTGGGCGTGGGCTAGCCAGTTTCCGCGCAATCCCAGTGGTTTCGCGCCAACTGCGCGAAACCGCCACCTGCGCGGCGTGTCTCAACTAGCATTTGCAGCAACCAATCCCACTCGAAGGAGAGTTATATGCAGACCAACGTTGGTTCCAGCGTCAACCCCGACGCATATGTGGCCGGATCGCAGGCCGGGGCCGCCGCCGCGGCCGGGCTGGCAGGCGTCAAGCTTGCTTTCGTCTACTCCGGCGTCCAATACGACCAAGCCGAGCTACTCAAGGGCGTGGCCAGCGCGCTCCCCGGCGTGCCGCTCATCGGCAACACCTCGTTCACCGGCGTCATCACCCCAGAGGGGTACATCTCCTCCGACGACGGCTTCGTCGGCGTCTTCGCCCTGGCAGGAGACAGCCTCACCGTCGGCGTGGCCGGCTCGGCGAAGGGCCCGTGCGCCCGCGAAACCGGCGTGGGCGTCGCCAAAGCCGCGTTGCAGGCGGCCGGCAAGCCGTCGTCGGGCAAGATCGACGCCCCCGACTACTTCTACATGGTGGCGCCTCCCGGCGAAGAAGAGTTCTTCCTAAAGGGCATTGAAGAAGTCATCGGCCGGGTGCCGTTCTTCGGAGGCAGCGCCGCCGACAACAGCATCTCGGGCGAATGGAGCCTGTTCACCGACGACCTGGTCACCCCGGACGGCGTGGCGGTCGCCTTCTTCTGGGACAGCGAGCCCGGCACGTTCACGAACGTCTTCACCGGCGCGTACGCCGAAACTGACAAGTACGGCGTCATCACCAAGGTGAAAGACAACCGCACCCTGGTTGAAATTGACGGCGTACCGGCAGTGCAGAAGTATGCCGAATGGCGCGGCATGAGCCCGAGCCAGCTTCTCGGCGGCGACCTGCTGGTAGCCACCATCACCAACCCGCTGGGCGTGAAAGACCGGCTGGGCGACCTGGTGGCCATCCGCCACCCCATGAACGGCAACGACGACCTCTCCATGGCCGTCGGCGCGAACCTGGCCGAGAAGACCGTCGTCATCATGATGGACGGCTCCGTCGACAAGCTGATCGAGTCCGCTGGCGAAACCGTCCGGGAGCTGTTGGCGAAAGCCCCGAAGAAGCCCGCCGGCCTGCACCTGGTGCACTGCGGCGGACGGCGCGCGGCCATCGACGCCCGCATCGGCGAGGTGGCGGACGGCATTAAGGCCGCCGCCGGAGACATCCCGTTCATCGTGGTGTTCACCTTCGGCGAATACGGCTTCGAAGACGACGGCAACAACACCACCGGTGGCCTGATGCTCAGCTTCAGCGCCCTCGGGTAAGCACGGTTGCTCTACTCTTGTAGGGCAGTCCCCGTAGCCCAACGGCAGAGGCAGGCGGCTTAAACCCGCTCCAGTGTCGGTTCGAGTCCGACCGGGGACACCCTGCGGCCAAGGCGGCTGTTTCGCCTCGCGCACCCTGGCGCTAGGTTCGCTCTTGGCGCGCCCCGCTACTTCGCCATGTCGGCGATGATGGCGTCGAGCAGGTCTTCTTCGCTCACCCGCAGCGGCAGGCCGACGAAGCGGGCCACCTCGCGGGCGATCAGGCAGCCGGCGGCGATGACGTCCGCCCGGCCTTCCTCCATGGTGGGGATTTTCGCGATCTGCTCGATGGGCGTGTGCAGCAGGCGGGAATTCAGGGTGCGCAGTTCGTCGGTGGAAATCACCGAGTCGTGCACCTGTTCGCGGTCGTATTCGGCCAAGTCTTGGTTGATGGCGGAAAGCGAGGTTACGGTGCCGCCGACTCCGACGAATGAGTAGACGTCGGAGAAATCCAGCCCGGAGCCGTCGATGAGCGCGTCGATATACGCCCGGGCGGAGGCCCGCTCGGCCTTGGTGGGCGGATCGCCCTGCAGGAAGCGCTCGCGCACCCGCACCGAACCGATGTCGAGGGAGACGGGCTTCTCGATCTGGTCGCCGTTGCCGATGGTCAGCTCGGTGGAGCCGCCGCCGATGTCCATCACCAGCACCGGCCCGGCCAGCTTCGGCAGGCCCTGCACCGCGCCGCGGTAGGAGAGCCGGGCTTCTTCTTCGCCAGTGATGACATCCGGGTCGACGCCAAGGCGCTGGCGCACCCCGTCGAAAAACTCCCGCGAATTGCCGGCATCCCGCACCGCCGAAGTAGCCACCACGCGAATTTGCGCGCCGCCGGCTTCTTCGATTTGCGCGGCGTAATCGTCGAGCGCGGCGAAGGTGCGCTGCAGCGCCTCCGGCGCCAATTCGCCGGTATAGTCGGTGCCTTGGCCCAGCCGAGTGATGACGAGGCGCCGATCCAGCTCGGTGAGCTTGCCCTCTTTACGCGCGAGCAGCAGCCTGGTCGTGTTGGTGCCGCAGTCGATGGCCGCGAAGTTCTTACCCATATTCCTCCCCAATCCGCCCCTCAGCCTAGCCCAAGGTTGGGTGCTCCGCCGCCGGTTCCAGCGCTTCCGCTGGCGGAAGAGTTGATTTAGAAAGAGGAGGCGTTGGCTTCGGCGACCAACTCCAGTTCGATGGGGGTGTCGAGTGGGAGTTCGGCCACCCCGATCGCGGTGCGGGTGTGCTTGCCGAGCGCCCCGAAGATTTCGATCAGCGCGTCCGAGGCCCCGTCGGCGACGGCGGGCTGCTGGGTGAATCCGGGCGCGCTGTTCACGTAGACGGTGAGTTTCACGATACGCCGGATGCCGTCGATGCCGTCCACGGCCTTGGCGGCGGCGGCCACCGCGTTCAGCGCCGCGAGCTTGGCCAGTTCTTGGCCTTGGGCCACGGTTATCCCGGCCCCGAGCTTGCCGGTGGCCACCAACTCCCCGCCGGCGAATGGCAACTGCCCGGAGGTGAAAATCATGCCGGAGATGGTGATGGCGGGAATGTACGACGCGACCGGCTCGGGCACCGGCGGCAGCACAATACCCAGCCGCGCGAGGCGCGCCGAGAAGCGCTCTCCGCCCAGTTCTTCGTTCATGCCCCCAGCCTAGTGCGTACACCTGCATACGAAGCAAACCCGGTCACGAAACGTCTTCCCGGTAGCCGCCGTCGGCAAATCCGGCAAGCCGTTCCAGCGGGTGACGGGCAGCGCGGTCGCCGGTGCGCAACCAAGACCAGGCCATCAACAGGGCGTAGACCGGAAAGAAGGCGAGGCCCAGGAAGGCGTACTGCGTCGCATGCTTCGCTTCATGGCGCAAGACGTTTGGCAAGCGGGCGGACAGCTCGGCCAGCGTCGCGCGGAAGGCGACCACATTGCCGACGGTGAACGCTTCAGCCACCGGAAAGCCCAGGCGATAGCCTTCAGCGAGGATTAATCCGCCGCGGCCACGGCTGATCGCAGCGCCGCCCAACTTGGCCACCAGCAGGCCGAACAGGGTGGTCAGGTTTAGCCAGTTGACCACTTGGCGCGCGCGCATCCTCGGCTCCATGGGCAAAGCCTAGCTACCCGCCCGTGACCGGCGGGAAACAAATGGCGGGTACTGTTGTGCCCCGTGCGTTCCTATTTGGCCATTCTGCGCGTGCCCGGCGCCCTGGCGTTTTGCCTGACGGGCCTGTGGGCGCGCGCCGGCGGCTCGATGATGGGCATCGCGACCGTGCTGATGGCCAGCACAGTTTACGGCTCGTACACCATCGCCGGAGCGCTGTCGGCGACCAACTCGATTTCCTGGGCTATCGGGGCGGCGGTGCTGGCCCCATTGGTAGACAGATTCGGGCAACGCCGGGTGATGCTTCCGGCATCGCTGCTTTCCGGGGCGCTGCTGCTGGTGGTGGTGGGCTTGGCTGCCGGCGGCGCGCCCGCCTGGTCGCTTTTCGCGCCCACCGCGCTCAGCGGCTTCACCGCCGGCGCGCCTGGCGCGTTGGTGCGGGCCCGCTGGAACCATGTGCTCACCGACCCGCACCAGTTGCAC
>JAISTI010000234.1 GCA_031272685.1 Propionibacteriaceae bacterium
CCTTCTTGGCCTCTTTGGCGCGGCGCGGCTCGCGCACCCGCACGATCACCTCGTCGGGGTCGTCTTCGGCTTCGCCGATCTCTTCGCCCCGGCGGCGGCGGCGGCGGCGCTTGCGCCCGCCCTCGGCGTGGCCTTCGCCGTCGGCGGATTCGGCGCCGTCTTCTTCGGCGGCGGGCTCGGATTCGCCGGCTTCGCCGGAATCAGCGGGCCCGCCTTCACCGTCTTCGGCGTTCGCCTCGGCCTCGGAGTCTTCGCCGCGGCGGCGGCGGCGGCCTCCCCGGCGGCGGCGGCGGCGGCCGGAACCTTCGGAGTCTTCGTCGGAGTCTTCCGCCGCACCTGGCTCAGCCTCGGGCGCGTCGGCGCTGATGGCGGCCACCAGCGCGTCCAGGGCGCTGGCCGCGCCGGAGTTCTCGGCTGTCTCCACGACGGCTTTGCGCCGCCGGGAGCTGCGCTTTAGCTCGGCCAGCGAGGATTCGACCGGGTCGGCACCAGCCGTTTCGGCGGCGGGTTCCGCAATGGTTGCGTCCGCCTCGTCAGGCGCGGTAGCGGCGGGCGGCTCTTCGGCCTTCTTGCGGCGGGTGCGTTTGGGCTTCTCCGGGGCCGGTTCGGCGTCGGCGGGCGGCGCGGCTGCGGGCTCGGGCTCGGGCGCGGGCGGCTCCGGCAGGGTGATGGGCGCGGGCGGGCCGGCGGGGCGGCTGGCCGCCCGGCGCCGGGGCTTTTTGGGCGCGTCTTCGGAATCCGCGGCGGCGTTCTCGGTGTTCTCGTCGAGCATTGATGCTCCTTATGTCGGTACCTCCGACTCGGGGAACGCTTCGGGCTCCCCCAAGGAAGTAAAAGCCTGTGGGTGGCTGGTTCAGGAGCCTCCGCGGTCGGGTTACCCGTCGCGGTTCAGCTCTGTCGCAGCTTGGGTGATCGTGCGATCTTGTCCATTATGGCACAGATAACAAAACGGTAACGGTATTGGGCGGTTCAATCCAGGTTTTGAGAGACGCGAGTGTACGAAATGGGCTGCAAGTTCAACGCGGGCAGCCGCCGGGCAAGCGCCTGCGCCACGTCGTCCGGGCGCACCAGCGGCGAGCCGATCCGCAGCGTCATCTCCAGCTTCCCGTCCCCCAACACCTCCATTTTCACAATGGCGGGACGCACCTCGACATCGCGGTCTTTGGCCTCCCGGCGCACCACCGCCGAGTCGGCCGCGAGCAGCTCGGATACCGCGTCGGCCAAACCTGGAACCTGCCCGACGTCGAGCAGCCAAGTGGAGGTAGTGAACTCGGGACGCCGGCCCACCACCGCCTCCAGCACCCGGAAATCCTCCGGGAGGGCGGCGTTCAACCGGTCGGCCACCTCGTCCGGCGCAACTTCGGCGGCCAAGCCCAACTCCAGCCATTCGGCCTCCGAGGCCATCCCCGTCGGCGCGGAGTTCAGGTAGGAGATGCGCGGATGCGGCGAGAACCCGGAAGAGTAGGCCATCGGGATGCCGGCCCGGCGCAGCGCCCGCTCCAGCACCCGGGCGAAATCCCGGTGCGAGGCGAAACGCAGCCGCCCGCGCTTGGCGTAGCGCAGCAACAGCCGCAGCACCGGGGGCGGCTGCTGCTCCGGCTGGCGCCTCACGACGCCTCCTTGGCAAGTTGGATGTCCAGCCCGAACAGCGGGCAGACCCCGCAGTCGTTGCAGCCGGCCCAGCGGCAGTCTTCCACCTCGGCGGCCACCAGGGCGTCCTGCCAGTCCTGCCAAAGCCAGTCGGGGTCGAGCCCGGCCTCCAGATGCGACCACGGCAACACTTCTTCCCGCTGCCGCTCCCGGGTGGTGTACCAGCCGATGTCCAGGCCCAGCGGCTCCAGTTCGGCGGCGCAGGCGCTCTCCCAGCGCTCGTAGCTGAAGTGCTCGCGCCAGCCGTCGAAGACTCCCCCGCCGCGCCAAACCCGTTCGATTACGGGGGCCAGCCGCCGGTCGCCGCGACTGAGCAGCCCTTCAACGACGCCGGGTTTCCCGCTGGCCCAGCGCAGGTTGATGGCCCGGCCGTGGCGCCGGTCGGCCATTACGGCTTCCTTCAGCACTTGCAGCCGGTGGTCGACCGTCTCGGCTGAAGCCTGGGAGGCCCATTGGAACGAGGTGTGCGGCTTGGGCACGAACCCGCCGATGGAGATGGTGCAGCCCACATCCCGGCGGCCGCTCACCTGACGGCCCACCTCGATGACTTTCCCGGCGAGTTCGGCGATGGCCACCATATCGGCGTCGGTCTCGGTGGGCAGGCCGCACATGAAGTACAGCTTCACCGAGCGCCAGCCGGATTCGAAGGCGGTGGTGACGGTGCGAAGCAGATCGTCTTCGGTCACCATCTTGTTGATGACGGCCCGCAGCCGCTGCGAACCGCCTTCAGGGGCGAAGGTCAGCCCGGTGCGCCGCCCGGAGCGGGAGAGCTGCTCGGCGAGGGTGAGGTTGAAGGCGTCCACCCGGGTGCTGGGCAGCGACAGCGAGATCTGGGAACCCTGGTATTGCCCGACGAGCGCGGTGGCCAGTTCGCGGATTTGCGAGTGGTCGGCCGACGACAGGCTGAGCAGCCCCACCTCGTCGAGGCCGGTGGCGGCCAGGCCGCCGGCCACCATCTGCTGGATGGCCACCAGCGAGCGTTCCCGCACCGGGCGGGTAATCATGCCCGCCTGGCAGAAGCGGCAGCCGCGGGTGCAGCCGCGGAAAATCTCCACCGAGTAGCGCTCGTGGACGGTCTCGGCGATGGGCACCACCGGGCGTTTCGGGTAGGGCCAGCGGTCGAGGTCGCTCAGCGTGTGTTTGCCGACCGAGCTGGGCACCCCTTCGCGGTTCGGGCGGATGCTGGCGATCTGCCCATCTTCGCGATATGAGACATCGTAGAAGGACGGTATGTAGGCCAATCCCCCTTGTGAAAGCCGCAATAGCAGCTCATCGCGGCCGCCGGGCGAGCCGGCGGCTTTCCAATCGCGCACCCGGCGGGCCAGTTCCAGGGCCGCCTCCTCACCGTCGCCGAGCACCACCGCGTCGAGGAACGGCGCGACCGGCTCGGGGTTGAACATGGCGTGCCCGCCGCCCACCACCAGCGGTTCCCCCACCCGATCCCGCTGCCACAGCGGGATGCCCGCCAAATCGAGGGTCTCCAGCAGGTTGGTGTAGCCAAGCTCGGTGCCAAAGCTCACCCCCAGCACGTCGAAATCGCGCACCGGCCGGTGGCTCTCCCAAGTGAATTGGGGCACGCCGTGGGCGCGCATCAGCGCCGCGAGGTCGGGCCAGACGGTGAAGGTGCGCTCGGCGAGCAGCCATTCCGGCTCGTTCAGAATCTCGTACAGAATCGCCAAACCCTGGTTCGGCTGGCCGACGGCGTAGGTGTCGGGGTACATCAGCGCCAGCCGCACCCGCGCCGACTCCCAGGGCTTTTGGACGGCGTTCACCTCGCCGCCGACGTACTGCACCGGCCTCACCACCTGGGCGAGCAGCGGCTCCAGTTCCCCCCAGACCCCGGCGGCGGGATCACTCATCGACGGGCTCGTGGAATTCCTCGGCGTTGTCGACCACGAGGTCGGCCTTCATGGCCGGGTCGCAGCTTTCGATGTAGTGCTGTTCCGCCTCGTAGTAGCGGGCGTTGGAAGGCGCGACCGGGCTGGCGTCCAAGCCCAGCGACTCGTGCAGCCGGCGGAAGGCTTCGCTGAACGGCAGCTCCAGCCACACCGAGACGTCCCAGAGTTTGCGCCCTTCGGGGGCGAATTCCTCGCGGTGCAAGAACAGCCCGTCCACCAGCACCACCGACTCGTCGGGCGCGATGCCCCATTTGTGCGGGCAGTCGCATTCGGAATCGGCGTCGTAATACTTGGTGAGGTAGCGGCCCGAGCCCAGGCGGCTGAGCGGCTCGATGACGTTCTCGATGAAGCCCGGCAGGTTGAAATAGTTCTGGTAGTAGCCGATGCCGGTGTGCTCGCCCGCCGCCTGGCGCACCTGCTTCGGGTTGGCGAAATCGCGCATGGAGACCCGGACGACGCTGATGCCGGACTCGCGCAGCAGCTCGGCCAGTTCGTCGGCGAACTGCGCCTTTCCGGCGCCCAGGATGCCGTCGATGCCCACAAGGGTGCGGCCGCTGCGGGAGCGCAATTTGGCGCGCAGCCACTTCAGCGCCTCGACGGCGTTCAGCCGCAATACTTCGGTCTTCGTCATCTGCCTTCCTTACAACAATCCCACGATTCTAGCCCGGACGCCGGTCGGAGGAAAGGCCCAGAGAACGGGCCTGCCCTGCCAGGTATACCGAGCCGCAGACGATGATCCCAGCCCCAGCGCCGGCTTCATCGGCTTTCGCCACAGCCATTTCCAACGCGGCGACTATGTCGGCGGCGGTGGCGACCATCCCCGGCTCGAAGTGGCTGGCAGCTCTTTGGGCAAGAATAGCCGGTTCGAGCGCCCTGTCGGTACCGGGAACAGCCGTGCAGACCACCTGGGACATTTGCCCGGCGAACTGTGCCAGCACCCCGTCAACGTCTTTGTCGGCCATCATCGCGATGACGCCAATAAGCGGGTCGAAGTCGAAAGCCTCGCGCATGGCGTTCATGGTGGCCTGGGCGCCGGCCGGATTGTGGCAGGTGTCCAGCACGATGGTGGGCGAACGGCGCACGACCTCCATCCGGGCCGGGGCACGTACCTGCTCGAAGCCTTCGGCGACGGCGGCCGCGGGCAGCGCCCGTCCGCCCAGGAACGCCTCGGCGGCGGCCAGCGCCAACGCGGCGTTGTGGGCCATATGCTCACCGAAAAGCGGCAAGAAGATGTCCCCCAACGGGCCTTCGGCGGTGTTCAGCCGGATTACCTGCCCGCCCACGGCGGGGGCGCGGTCCAGCAACCCGAAATCCGGGCCGTCCAGCAGCGCCTTCGCCCCGACTTCGGCGCAGCGGCCCAGCAGCACTTGCGCGGCGGCCGGCTCTTGGGCGGCCAAAACCGCCACCGCGCCCGGCTTGATAACGCCGGCCTTTTCGGCGGCGATCTGCTCCAGGGTGCCGCCCAAGATGTGGGTGTGGTCGAACGCGATCGGGCAGATGGCCGCCACTTGGGCGTCCGCCACCGAGGTGGCGTCCCAGGCACCGCCCAGGCCGACCTCCACCACCGCCACGTCTACGGGGGCTTGGGCGAAGGCTTCGTAGGCGAGCCCGGTCATCACCTCGAAGAACGTCATCGGGATGGGTTCCCCGGCGGCGTCCAATTCGAGGGCGCGCCCGTCCACCAGCTCCACCAGCGGCAGCACGTCCGCCACCAGCTCGTCGAAAGCCCCGGGGCTCATCGGCTCGCCGTCGATGGCGATGCGCTCGGTGACATCCACTAGATGCGGGGATGAGAACCGCCCCACGCGCAGGTTCAGGGCGCGCAGCAGCGACTCCACCATAATCGCCGTCGAGCCTTTGCCGTTCGTGCCGGCGACTTGGATCACCGGGCAAGAACGCTGTGGCCCGCCCAACAGCTCGCACAAGGCGCGGATGCGCGCCAGCGAAGGCGCGACCCGGTGTTCGGGCCAGCGCGCCTGCAGTTTGGCGGCGATTTCAGCGTGCGTCACTTGGGAACCCCGAGGGGCCTGCCTCAATTCAGATACCCCTCGACGGTCGCTTGCGAGCGCACCTTCGCCTCGTCGGGGTTGCGGCCAGCCTCCCTGGCCGCCTCCCGCCGCCTCAGCAAATCCCAACACTGGTCGAGTTCTGCCTCGATCTGCCGCACCCTCTCGTGTTCTTGAGAGGGAGAGATGCCGTGCTCGCTTAACTGCTAGCGCAGGGCTTGCTCCTCGGTGATGAGCTTGCTGATG
>JAISTI010000003.1 GCA_031272685.1 Propionibacteriaceae bacterium
CACCAGCCGCCGGGCGCCCAGCGAAATGGCCAGCGCGGCGGCGGCGGTGTCGGCGTTCACGTTGTAGACCTGCCCGTCCGGGCCGGGGGCGACGGTGGCGACCACCGGCACCCGGCCGGCTTCGATGAGGTCGAGCACCGCTTCGGGGCGCACCGCTGCCACGTCCCCCACCAGGCCGAGGTCGATTTCCTCGCCGTCCACGGTGAGCTGCTGCGGCTTGGCGGTGAACAGATTCGCGTCTTCGCCGGAAAGCCCGACGGCCAGCGGCCCGTGCTCGTTCACCAGCCCGACCAGCTCGCGGTTGACCTGCCCCATCAGCACCATCCGCACCACGTCCATGGCCTCGGGGGTGGTCACCCGCAGCCCGGCGCGGAATTCGGAGTCGATGCCCAGGCGCCCCAGCATGGACGAAATCTGCGGGCCGCCGCCGTGCACCACCACGGGGCGCATCCCGGCCAGCCGCAGGAAGGCGATGTCGGCGGCGAAAGCCCTTTTCAACTCGTCGTTGACCATGGCGTTGCCGCCGTATTTCACCACGATGAGCGTGCCTTGGGAGTTTTCCATCCAGGGCAGCGCCTCAACCAGGATTTCCGCCTTGGCGGCGGCTTGCGCGTCTTTGCTCATGACGAATACTCCGCGTTCTCTTTCACATACCCATAGGTGAGGTCGTTCGTCCAAACGGTGGCCGAGTCGTCCCCGGCGTGCAGCCGCACCTGCACAATCACGTCGCGGGCGAATTCCACTTCCGCGCGGTCGGCGCCAGGCTGCCCGTCCAGGAAGACCGGCACCCCGTTGAAGAAGACGTCCACATGTTCGGGGTCAAATTGGGCGGATGTGGTTCCGACGGCGGAGAGCACCCGGCCCCAGTTCGGGTCGTTGCCGAAGACGGCGCACTTGAACAGGTTGGAGCGGGCGATGGCCCGGGCGGCCTCCAGGGCGTCGGCTTCGCTGGCCGCGCCCACCACCTGCACCTCAATGTCGTGCTCGGCGCCTTCAGCGTCTTTGATGAGCTTGTGGGCGAGCGTCCAGCAAACTTGGGCGAGCATGATGGTGAAGTCGTCTTCGTCGGCCACCACCCCGGACGCGCCGTTGGCGAGGATCAGCACGGTGTCGTTGGTGGACATGCAGCCGTCGGAATCGGTGCGGTCAAAGGTGATGGAACAGGCCAGCCGCAGCGCCTTTTCGAGCGCGGGCTGCGAGATGAGCGCGTCGGTGGTGATGGTGACGAGCATAGTGGCCAGCGCGGGGGCGAGCATGCCGGCGCCTTTGGCCATCCCCCCGATGCTCCAGCCCGCGGGGTTGGTGTAGGCGACGGTCTTCGGCACGGTGTCGGTGGTCATTATTGCCTCGGCGGCGTCCGGCCCGCCCTCGGAATCCAGCGCGGCCACCGCGAGCCGCACCCCGTCCAGCACGGCTTCCATCGGCAGCGGCACGCCGATCAGCCCGGTGGAGCACACGGCCACGTCTTCGGTGTCTATTTCCAGCTCCTTGGCCACCTGGGCGGCGGTGCGGACGGCGTCTTCGTATCCGGCCTTGCCGGTGCAGGCGTTCGCGCCGCCGGAGTTCAGCACCACGGCCTTGAGCCGCCCGTCGGCTATCGCGGCCCGCGACCAGGTGACCGGCGCCGCCTGGAAACGGTTCGAAGTGAAAACCCCGGCCGCGTGGAATTCCGGCCCGGTGTTCACCACCAAGGCGAGGTCCTTGCTTTCGGCTTTGATGCCGGCGGCCACGCCGGATGCGAGAAACCCTTTCGGGGCAGTGGTGCTCATGGCGCTACTCCTATCGCCGTCAGGCCAGTTGTCTCGGGCAGCCCCAGGGCGAGATTCATAGATTGCACGGCTCCCCCCGCAGTGCCTTTTGTGAGGTTGTCAAGGGCAGACACTATCACCAGCCGGCCTGCGGCGCTGTCGTGGGCCACTTGGATTTGCACGTTGTTGGAGCCCAGCACCGCGGCGGTTTGCGGCCAAACCCCTTCGGGCAGCACGGTGGCGAAAGGCTCGGCGGCGTATTGCCGCTCGTAGGCGGCCCGCGCCTGACCGATCTCAACTCCTTCGGGCAGCGGCGCGGTGCAGGTAGCCAGGATGCCGCGCGGCATCGGCGCCAACAGCGGCGTGAACGAAAGGGTGGGGTTTTCGGCGCCGAGGAAGCGCAGGTTTTGCAGCATCTCCGGCACATGCCGGTGGCCGCCGCCCACGCCGTAGGCGCTCATCGAGCCCATCACCTCGGTGGCGAGCAGGTGCGGTTTGGGGGCTTTGCCCGCCCCGGAGGTGCCGGACGCGGCGACAACCACCAGGTCTTTGCCGGTGATGAGCCCGGCGGTGACAGCCGGCAGCAGCGCGAGGGTAACAGCGGTGACGTAGCAGCCGGGGACGGCGATCCGCTTGGCCCCGGCCAGCAGTTCGCGCTGGCCGGGCAGCTCAGGCAGGCCGTAGGGCCACGGGTGGGCGTGTGGCCCGCCATAGAACTTCTCCCAGTCGGCGGGGTCGGTGAGCCGGTGGTCGGCGCCGGCGTCCAGCACCAGCGTGTCCGCGTCCAATTGGGCGGCGATTTCCTCGGACGCGCCGTGCGGCAGCGCCAGGAAAACCACATCGTGCCCGGCCAGGTTTTCCGCGCTGGTCGGGAGCACCTCGCGCTCCGCGAGCGGCGCGAGGTTGGGGTGGTGTTCGCCCAGCGGTGTGCCCGCGCTGGCGTTCGCCGTCACCGCCCCGACTTCGACAGCTGGGTGCGCGAGCAGCAGCCGCAGCACTTCTCCTCCGGCGTATCCGGTGGCTCCGGCCACCGCGACCTTGAAACTCATGGGCATAACTATTCCATTGGGCTAATGTTTATGCAAATCGCTGTGCCGAGGAGTCTCCGGCGCCGGTTCGGGGTTCGCCGCTCCCGTGCGCTAGAGCAGCGGAATTAAGTCTTGGACGGAATCCAGGGTGCGGCTGGGCCGGTAGGGGAATTTGCCGATGGTGTCGGCGGTGGTGGAGCCGGTGAGCACCAGTACGGTGTGCAGGCCGGCCTCCATGCCGGCGACGATGTCGGTGTCCATGGTGTCGCCGATCATGCCGGTGGATTCGGAGTGGGCGTGGATGCGGTTCAGCGCGTAGCGGAACATCACCGGGTTGGGCTTGCCCACCACGTAGGGCGAGCGGCCGGTGGCGGTGGTGATCATCGCGGCGATGGCGCCGGTGGCGGGCAGCGGGCCGTCTGGGGACGGGCCGGTGGTGTCCGGGTTGGTTACGATGAAGCGCGCCCCGTCGATAATCAGGCGGATGGCCTTGGTGATGGCCTCGAAAGAATAGGTGCGGGTGTCGCCGATGACGACGAAATCGGGGTCGATGTCCGTCATGACGAATCCCGCCTCGTGCATAGCCGTAGTCAGGCCGACCTCGCCGACCACGAAAGCCGTCTTCTCGCCGTGCTGGTTGGCCAGGAAGTCGGCGGTGGCCAGGGCGGAGGTCCAGATGTTCTCTTCCGGGATTTCCAGGCCGGAGCGCTGCAGCCGGGCGGAGAGGTCGCGCGGGGTGAACAGCGAGTTGTTGGTGAGCACCAGGAACCGCCGCCCCCGCTCTTTGAACTTGGCGATCAGTTCGGACGCGCCGGGCAGCGCCTCTTCTTCGTGGACGAGCACGCCGTCCATGTCGGTGAGCCAGCATTCCAATTCCGCGGGATTCCTCATGCCCCAAGTCTGTCACTGATTTGCCGGCCGTGGGCATTTTCGCCGGTAGGCTTGGCCATTGTGATCGATCCGAAATTGCTGCGCACCGACCCGGACCGCGTCCGCCGCTCCCAAGCGGCCCGCGGCGAGCCGTCCGGGATTGTGGATGAGCTGCTCGCCGCCGACGCCGCCCGCCGCCAGGCCATCGCGGCCTTCGAAGGGCTGCGCGCCGAGCAGAAGTCCATCGGCAAAGAGGTGGCCAAGGCCAGCGGAGACGAGAAAGCCCAGCTTTTGGCCCGCACCAAAGCGCTGTCCGAAGACGTGAAAGCCGCGCAGGCGGCCGTCACCGCCGCCGAGGAATCCTTCGACGTGCTGATGAAGGCCCTGCCGAACCTGGTTTTCGAAGACGTACCGCTGGGCGGCGAAGACGACTTCGTAGTGTTGGAGACGCACGGCACGCCGCGCGATTTCGCCGCCGAAGGCATCGCCGTCAAAGACCACCTGGAGCTGGGCGAGGCGCTGGGCGCCATCGACGTCGAGCGCGGGGCGAAAGTCTCCGGATCGCGTTTCTACTTCCTCACCGGAGTCGGCGCGCAGTTGGAGTTCGCGCTTGTCAACCTGGCGATGTCGAAGGCGCTGGCCTGGGGTTTCACCCCGATTCTCCCGCCGGCGCTGGTCAAGCCCGCCGCGATGGACGGCACTGGCTTCCTTGGCCAGGCGGCCGAAAACGTCTACTATCTGCCGGGCGACGAGCTGTACCTCGTCGGCACCTCCGAGGTGGCGCTGGCCGCCTACCACTCAGACGAAATTCTGGACGCCAAGACCCTCCCGCGCCTGTATGCGGGCTATTCCCCCTGCTTCCGCCGGGAGGCCGGCTCGTACGGCAAGGACACCCGGGGCATCTTCCGGGTGCACTGGTTCGACAAGGTGGAGATGTTCGCCTACTGCGCCCCCGAAGACGCCGAGGCGCTGCACCAGCAGTTGCTGGCCTACGAGAAAGACTTCCTGGAAGCGCTGGAGTTGCCTTACCAGGTGCTCGACGTGGCCGCCGGAGACCTCGGCTTGAGCGCGGCGCGCAAATACGACTGCTACGCCTGGTATCCGGCGCAGCAGCGCTACCGCGAGGTCACTTCCACCTCGAACTGCACCGAGTTCCAGGCCCGCCGCCTGAACGTGCGCATCCGCGACGCGCAAGGCGTGCGCCCGGCCGCCACCCTGAACGGCACGCTCTGCGCCGTCCCGCGCATCATCATCGCCCTGCTGGAAAACCACCAGCAGGCCGACGGCAGCATCTACGTGCCCCCGGCTCTCCGCCCCTTCCTGGGCGGCCTGGACAAGCTCGCCTGAGACGGCGCGTCAGGTTTCCGCCAGGGCGGCGGTGGGGGCGGAGTTGGCGGCTTTGCGGCCGGGCAGGACGGAGGCCAGGGCGGCGGCGGCCACCGCGGCCAGCACCAGGCCAATGGTGTAGAGCGCGTCGAAACGCAGCGGGATGTACGAATCGACGGTGCCCTCGGCGCGCAGCATCGAGGCGATCGCCTCCACGCCCAGCCAGGCGAAAAGCGTTCCCGCCAGCATGCCGACGGCCACGCCCACCACGGCGATTAGCAGTGCCTCCGTCAGCAGCATCGAACGAAGCTGGCCTTTCTGCACGCCCAGGGCGCGCAGCAGCGCCGTTTCCCGCCCGCGCTCGATCACCGACAAGCTAAGGGTGTTCGCCACCCCGACCAAGGCGATGACCACCGCCACCGCCATCAGCAAGGTGGCGGAAAGCAGCAGCGAGTCGAAAACCTGCTGGAAAAGCTCCCCCACCTCGGAGTCGAGGTCGGTGCGGGAGGCTACGAAATCCAGGACGAATCCGCGTCCGGAGGCCACCCCAACCTGCAGGCAGACGATCAGCGAAATCGCCAGCATCAGCGCCGTCGCGGTGGCCGCCGAGCGGCGCGGGTTCCGCACCGCGTTCCGGGCGGCGAGCCGGGCAGTCGGGCCGAAAGGCGTGGCGGCCAGCCCCAGCAGCCGCAGGCAGGCAGGGAGATACAGCGGGGCGGCGAAAAACAATCCCAGCGCCAGGAAGAAGCAGGCGAGCACCGCCCAGAGCAGCCCGTACGGGTTCGCGTTGAACACCGGCACCGTCAATAACACCCCAATCAGCACCAGGATTCCGCAGACAACTCCCCGCGCCACCGAAGCCTTGCGGCGCACCGCCGCCGTCGGCACCACGGCCAGCGCTGCCAGCGGCGGCACCCTGGTGGCGCGCAGCGTGGGCAGCCAAG
>JAISTI010000078.1 GCA_031272685.1 Propionibacteriaceae bacterium
GTGCGCAAATTCTCGCTGCCGGTAGACGGCTGGCGCGGCCGGGGCGAAAAGTAGGGGGCGCATGCTTGCCGAGTTGCGCATCGTCGATCTCGGGGTGATCGCCGAAGCTGTCATCGAGCCCGGCGCGGGCTTCACGGCCGTCACCGGCGAGACCGGCGCGGGCAAGACCATGGTGGTCACCGGCCTGTCGCTGCTCGCCGGGGCGAAGGCCGATCCGAAACTGGTGCGCGCGGGAGCGAGCCGCGCGCTGGTGGAAGGCCGGTTCAGCGTTGATTCGCCCCCCGGTGGGGCGTCGGCCACACTGGAGGAGCTGGGCGCGGAGACCGAAGACGGCGAAGTGCTCATCGCCCGGCAGGTGGGCCAGGGCCGCTCGCGGGCCAGCGTCGGCGGCGCACAGGTCACCCTCGCCCAAGCCGAAGAGCTGTTGGAAGGCTGGCTGACGATCTACGGGCAGCTGGAGCAGGTGCGGCTCGCATCTGAAAGCCGCCAGCGGGAAATCCTAGACGAATATGCCGGGCTGGACGCCGGGGCGGGCGCGGAATACCGCGAGCTGTGGGCAAAGCGCCGGACGGCGCTGGCAGAGTTGGAGCGGCTGGAGGCCGCCGCCGGGGCGCGCGCCCGCGAACTCGACATGCTGCGCTTCGGGCTGGAAGAAATTGGACGGGTCGGCCCTGCGCCCGGCGAAGACGTGGCGCTGGCCGCCGAAGCCGAGAAGCTGCAGGCTGTCGACGAGCTGCGGCTCGCCGCCAAGTCCGCGCTCATCGCACTCGCGGGAGACGAAGACGCCGACGCCGACCAGGCGGACGCCCTTGCCTTGGTCGCCGCCGCGGCCAAAAATGTGGGGCAGGCCGCCGCCACCGACGCCGCGCTGCAAGAGGTGAAAGACCTGCTGGCCGATGCCGCCGCCGGGCTGGCCGATGCCGCTGCCAGCATTTCCACTTACATATCCACCCTGGAAGCCGACCCCATCCGGTTGGAGTGGATCGCGGGGCGGCGGGCCGAGCTGCAAACCCTGCGCAAATACGGCCCCACGGTCGCCGAAGTGCTCGCCTGGCAGGAGGCCGCCGTCCAGCGGGTCTTCGAGCTGGATTCCGCCGAAGACGGCATCGCCAGGCTGCGTGCCGAAACCGAGGCGCTCACCGGCCAGCTTGCCGCGCTGGCCGCCCAGCTCAGCGCCGCCCGAAAGGCCGGCGCCGAAAAGCTGGCCGGGCTGGTGCGAGCCGAACTCGCCGCCCTGGCCATGCCACACGCCCGGCTCGAATTCGAAGTCTCCGAGCTGCCCGAGCCCGGCCCGCACGGCGCCGACCGGGTGCAGTTGCTCTTCTCCGCCAACCCCGGCGCAGCCCCCGGCCCCATCTCCAAGATCGCCTCCGGCGGGGAGCTGTCCCGGGTGCGGCTGGCGCTGGAAGTGGTGCTCGCCGAAGGCGGAGGCCCGCGCGGCCTGGGGGAGAACCCAACCCTCGTCTTCGACGAGGTGGACGCCGGTATCGGCGGCGAGGTGGCGCTGGAAGTGGGGCGGCGCCTGAAGCGGTTGGCCGGGAAAGCCCAGGTAATCGCCGTCACCCACCTCGCCCAGGTGGCCGCCTTTGCCGACCGGCACTTCACCGTCGCCAAGTCCGACGACGGGCAGGTCACCACCTCGTCGGTGGCCGAAGTCGCGGGCGAGGGGCGGCTGGCGACCTTGGCCAAAATGATGTCCGGCCTGTCCAGCCAAGACGCGCTGGAGCACGCCCGCCAGCTTCTCGACACCGCCCGCGCCGCCTAGCCGACGCCGCCCTGCCGAGGCGTCATTGCCGCCATAGCAGACATTTCACCTAGCCAAAGGCCTGTTTGCTCAACATTCGAGAAATCCGCAAGCCAAACGGTCTCAAATAACAAGAAATTTTTTGGACGTTTTTGTTGGGAATAAGACTGACCGCTCCCGCGTTTTAGTGGCAGATAAGGTAACCGCCGCCGGGGGACAGGGAATTTGGAGCCCAGAGCTATCATCCCTGCGGCACAAGAGCCACGCAAGGCAGGGAGAATAATGAGAAAACTGAGGCTGGCGCTCGTAATCGTGGGCGCGATGGTGTTGCTGGGTGGAATCGGGCTGTACGTGAAACTGGCCCCGGGGACGCTCCCGGGGGGCGCTGGGGAAGCCGGCGCCGCTGCCAGCGTGGACCCGGCCACCATCAAGAACGACGTGGAGTGGCGCCAGAACGCCACCATGTCCGTCTGCGAGCAGGCGGACGGCGGTTGGCGGGCGGCCGGTTCCATCAACAACCCGGAATCCGGCGCCAAAGACGTGACGGTGGTCGTCACCTTCACCAACGACAAAGCCACCGTACTCGACCGCGCCCAGACCACCGTGACGGTGGACGCGGGCGGCGAGGCCGATTGGGAGGTAAACGCGCCTGTCAGCGACGACGGTGTGAACTGCGTGCTGCGGGGGGTATCTGCGGCATGACTGCCGGCCGGCCGGAGCCATCCGGCCGGCGCGTCAGAGCAATTGAATGAAGCAAACGAATAGCGCCGGCCACGCGCGCCGGCGCTGACGACAGCCAATAAGGGAGAACTGGCATGAGGAGAGCACGTACCCAAGGGACGGGGAGAACGCTGCGGCAGCGGCTGGGCCGGGGGCTGGCATTTTTGCTGGCCGTCGCGATAGCCGCGCCGGCGGCCAGCCTGTGGGCGCCGCAAGCCGCGCAGGCCGCCACCTACCCGGAGCTGACCATCTCCGTGGTGGCCTCGTCCACCACCTTGCCCCCGGCCGGCCAGCCGCTTACCTTCACCTTCACCGTGAAAAATGCGGGCCAGGCGACGGTCAGCGATATCCAGGTTTTCCACTTTGGTTTCGTGGACGCGCCGCAGCCGTCCGGCTGCGCCACCACTTTGGAACCGGCCTATGTTGACCCGGTCACGAGCGCGGTCACCCCCACCTCGTTCACTTGCCAGGCCACCTGGATTGTCACCGCCGCCGCCGCCGCCGCGGGTTCGATCAGCTCGCTGGCCCGGGTGAGCGCCACCGTGAACGGCGCGAACGTCACCATCGACGCCCCTGGCTCGTCCATCACCGTGCTGCCCAAAGAACCCGTCGTCAGCCTGGACGTCGCCAAGACTGCCAGCCCGCAGACTGTCACCTACGCCGGGCAGCAGGTCACCTACACCGTGAAAGTCACCAACAACGGCAACGTCACCATGACCGGGCTGACCCTGGAAGACGAAACCGACGGCACCGGCACCATGGCCCCGCGCTCCACCTCGGGGTGCAATGCCAGCTTCGCCTCCTCGCTGGCCCCCGGAGCCTCCAAGACTTGCTATTACGTCTACACGGTGGCGGAATCCGACTTGGACGAAGCCCACGTGATCCACAACGCCGCGACGGTGACCGGTCACTACAACGGCGGCGAAGCGCCGATCACCACTTCGTCCACCGGCCGCGCCAACGTGGCCGCCAGCCCGCCGATAAACCGCCAGCCGCAACTGCAAGTGACCAAGACCGCCAACTCCATTAACGCCTACGGCGACTACTTCGTCTTCAACATCACCGTGAAGAACACCGGCAACGTCACCCTGGAACAAGTCGTCATGGAAGAACTCGGGCTGAAGGTCAAATCCACCGGCGCGCCGCGCACGCTGGTGGACGCCAGCGACCCGACGTGCTCGGGTAAGTTCCCGTCTGACACCTCCCACCCGGAGAACATGCTCACCTTGGTCCCGGGGGCGTCGGCGAGCTGCAAGTACACCTACAAGCCGACCCTGCAAGAGATGATGGCCGGCGGCGGCGTGCTGGTCAACAACGTGTACGCCCACGGCCGCTACGAGCGCGGCCCGGCCGGCTACACCTTCGTCGAAGACTACGATTCTGTGGAAGTGACCGTCCCGGCGGTCCAGCCGAAGCTGAAGGTGACCAAGACCGTCACCCCAAGCAACGTCACCTACCTCGGCCAGCAGGTCAACTACACCGTCAAGGTGCAGAACAACGGCAACGTGGATGTGTCGAACATAGCTTTCGACGACGTGTTCACCGGCCTGGGCACCCTGCAGGACAAGGCCGGGGCGAACAAGTGCTCCGACATGCCGGCGTCACTGACGGTGGGTCAGATCTACACCTGCTACTACACCTATTTCGTCACCCAGGCCGATCTGGACAACAGCCGCAAGTATTTCGACAACACCGCGACCGCCACCGGCGATAGTTATGGCGTCCCGGCCGAGGGAACGTCGACGGCGCGGGTCACCGTGAACAAGTCGACGGCCTGCGACATGCGGGTGGCGAAGACGCTCACCAGCAACCCGTCCGGCGCGGAGATCACCGTCGGCGACGCGATGGAGTGGACGATCACCGTGGAAAACAAGGGCGGGGCCACCATCGAGAACATCAGCTTGACGGAGCAGTTCGGCGGGACGGGCCAGCTGCAGCCGGGCACCCCGGCTTGCCCCACCGATCCGTTCACCTTGATGCCGGGCGAGAAAATGACCTGCAAGGTGCGCTATACCGTCACCGAGGCGGACGCCGAAAGCGGGGTCATCACGAACTACATCCGGGCGACGTCCGGGAACGGTACTTGCAGCGGCTCCGGCGGCGGCACTTTCGGCGGCGGTACCGGGATCGCCCAACCGCGCCCGGGTTTGGCCATCTACAAGACCGCCACCCCGAGCACCGGCGACAAGGCCGGCCGCGTCATCAACTACGAGGTGCGGGTCGTCAACACCGGCAACGTGCCGGTGAATGACGTCACTGTTGCCGACAGCTTCTACCCCCAAGAGGGCTTCACCCTGCCCAACGACACCGACCCGGCCGTGCCCTGCCAGTGGAGCGGCGTCAACCTGGCCAAGGGCGAGAGCAAGACCTGCACCTACACCTACACCCTCACCGACCAGGACATCGAGCAGGGCACCCACAAGATCTACAACACCGTGCAGGCCCACGGAACCTGGGTCAAAGAGAGCGGAAACCAGGCCGTGAGCTCCCTCCCCGTCACCCGCATCGTGACGGTGGAATCAGCCAACCCGGCCCTGGAGGTCACCAAGACCGCCGACTGGTTCGGCAAGATCAGCGGCTGGGACCTGGCCGCCAACCAGCCGGTCACCTTCACCATCAAGGTCAAGAACACCGGCAGCGTCACGCTGACCAGCGTCAAGCTCACCGACGTGTGGACCGGCAACCTGACCGGCTCCAGCCTGGAGCCCGGCCTGGAAAACTCCTGCACCGACCTCTTCCCCAAGGGCTCGCTGGCACCGGATGAGGAAGTCACCTGCACCATGCGCTACCGGGTGAACATCGCCGACCTGACCAACCATGACTACACCGCTACCAACACCGTCACCGCCTCCACCGAGTACAAGACGATCCCGGTTTCGGACACCGCTTCCGTGGAAGTGCCCTTCCCGGCGCGCAACCCGCACCTGACCGTGGAGAAATCCGCCTCCCGTGCCACGGTGAGCTGGGCCGGCCAGGAGATCGTCTACTCGATTCTGGTGGTCAACGACGGCAACCTGCCGCTGAGCAATGTCACCATCGACGACCAGCTTTCCGGCGCGATGGGCTCGCTGCAAGACGGGGAGACCTCCTGCAGCAGCGTCTTCCCCGCCAACCTGGAGCCGAACGCTTCGCTCGCCTGCGACTACGTGTACCGGGTGGGCATGGATGACTACTACAACGGCGTGCACCCGTCCACCCACGTCTCGCTGGGCAACATCATCACCAACACCGTGACCGCCACCGGC
>JAISTI010000107.1 GCA_031272685.1 Propionibacteriaceae bacterium
CGGCAAGTCCACGCTGGCCGACCGGATGCTGCAGCTGACCGGCGTGGTCGACGAGCGCACCATGCGGGCGCAATACCTCGACCGCATGGACATCGAGCGCGAGCGCGGCATCACCATCAAGTCGCAGGCGGTGCGCATGCCCTGGGAGGTGGCGGGCCAGCCGTACATCCTGAACATGATCGACACCCCCGGCCATGTCGATTTCACCTACGAAGTTTCCCGCTCGCTGGCGGCCTGCGAAGGCGCGGTGCTGCTGGTGGACGCCGCGCAGGGCATCGAGGCGCAAACCCTCGCCAACCTGTACCTCGCGCTGGAGGCGGATCTGGTCATCATCCCCGTCCTGAACAAGATCGACCTGCCCAGCGCCCAGCCGGAAAAGTACGCCAAAGAGCTGGCCCACTTGGTCGGCTGCGACGTGTCCGACATTTTCCAAGTTTCCGCCAAGACGGGGGAGGGGGTGCGCGAGCTGCTGGACGAGCTGGTCCGGCAGGTGCCCGCCCCCGCCGGCCAGGCCGGCGCGCCGCCGCGGGCACTCATCTTCGACTCGGTGTACGACAGCTACCGCGGGGTCGTCACCTATGTGCGGGTCTTCGACGGCGAGCTGAGCCACCGCGAGCGGGTGCTGATGATGTCCACCAGGGCTTCGCACGAAACCCTCGAAGTGGGGGTCATCTCCCCCGAGCCGGTGAAGGCCGAATCGCTGGGCGTGGGCGAGGTCGGCTATCTGATCACCGGCGTGAAAGAGGTGGCCCAGTCGCGCGTGGGCGACACCGTCACCTCGGCCGCCAAGCCCGCCAAGCGCGATTTGGGCGGCTATCGCCAGCCACACCCGATGGTGTGGGCCGGGCTCTACCCGATCGACGGCGCCGACTACCCGGAATTGCGCGAGGCACTGGACAAGCTGCAGCTCAACGACGCCTCGCTCACCTACGAGCCGGAGACGTCCGCCGCGCTCGGCTTCGGCTTCCGGGTGGGCTTCCTCGGCCTGCTGCACATGGAAATCGTGCGCGAGCGCCTGGAGCGCGAGTTCGGGCTGGATTTGATCTCCACCGCCCCGAACGTGGAATACCGGGTGGTGATGGAAGACGGTACGCAGTTGCGCGTCACCAACCCGTCCGAGTTCCCCGAAGGGAAGGTGGCGCAGGTGTTCGAGCCGGTGGTGAAGGCCACCATCCTTTCCCCGGCGTCCTTCATCGGGGTGATTTTCGAGCTTTGCCAAGAGCGCCGCGGCGTACAGAAGGGCATGGACTACCTCTCCGAAGACCGGGTGGAAATCCATTACACCTTGCCGCTGGCGGAAATCGTCTTCGATTTCTTCGACGCGCTGAAATCGCGCACCAAAGGCTACGCCTCGCTCGACTACGAAGAGGGTGGCGAGCAGGAATCGAAGCTGGTGAAGGTGGATGTGCTGCTCAACGGCGAGCCGGTCGACGCCTTCTCCGCGATCGTCCACGCCGACAACGCCTACAGCTACGGTGTCGAGATGGTGCGCAAGCTGCGCAAGCTGATTCCGCGCCAGCAATTCGAGGTGCCGATCCAGGCGGCGGTCGGCTCGCGCGTCATCGCCCGCGAGACGGTGCGGGCGGTGCGCAAAGACGTGTTGGCCAAGTGCTACGGCGGCGACATCACCCGCAAGCGCAAGCTGCTGGAGAAGCAGAAAGAAGGCAAGAAGCGCATGAAGATGGTCGGCCGCGTGGAAGTGCCCCAAGAGGCTTTCGTGGCCGCCCTTTCAATGGACCAGCCCAAAGGCTAACTTGCGCCCAGGATGTCCACCACGAAGACGAGGGTGGAGCCGCCGGGGATGGAGCCGTTGTCGGAATCGCCGTAGCCCATGTCGGGCGGGATGACCAGTTCCACCTGGCTGCCGACGGTGTGCCCGGCCAGGCCCTGCGTCCAGCCGGAGATGACGCCGGTGAGCGGGAAGCTGACCGGCTCGCCGGTGGCCCAAGAGCTGTCGAAGACGGTGCCGTCCCAGAGCCAGCCGGTGTATTGCACCGTGACGGTCTGGTCTTCGGTTACTTTCGCGCCGTCGCCGATGAGCAGGTCTTGGGCGACCAGTTTCGTGGGCGGGTTGCCTTTGAGCGGGGTGATGGACGGCTCGCCGGTGTCGGAGAGGGTGACCGGCGGGATGTCCGGGTTCACTTCTTTGTTCGGGGTGCCCCAGGCGCGCGTTTCGGTTACCGGCGCGGCGCTGGAGGTGGCGGCCGGCGCCTCCGTCACCCCTTGCAGCAGGAAGAGGATGATGTACGACTGGTCGGAGGACGTCATCGCCGCCACCAGGATGGTGCCCGCCTTGTGCCCGACCAGCTCGTTCGAGATGGGGTCTCCGATGTCTTCGGCCTGGATTTGCCCGGTCTGCGCGGAACCTTCTTGGAAGGTGGAATAGGTGACATCGCCGTCGCCGGAATACTCGACGGAGTGGAACGAGATGTAGTCGCCCACCTGGAACGCCTCGCCTTCGTCGCCCTCGCGGATCACGCAGAACTGGTCGGTGGTGACGGTGATGGGCTCCGCGAACACCAGCGACGGGATGCCGCTGTCGTCTGTCACATAGGACAGCCCGGCCAGCTCGCCGTCGCAGAACTCGCCCTGCACCGCCGGGGCGCTGGAGCTGGGAACCGCGCTCGGGCCGGCGGTCTCCGGCTCGGACGGGGTGGCGATGGCCCCGCCGCCATCGCTTTGCGAGCAGCCCAGCAGGCCGAGGCCGAGGAAAAGAACAGTGGCGGCCGCGGTCGCGCGGCGAGATGAGGTACCTATCACCCGCCCATTCCATCACACTTGCCTGTCTTTGGAAGAATCGCCGCGCGCGTCCCGGCCTGCGCAAGCCTGCCCGACAAGCCGGTTCATTTGGCGCGGCTGGGGGCGGTGCGGTAAAGTCGCCCTTTAGTCGTACGCTGAAAAACGCGTCGAGAGGAAGTGGAGCCCGACTCCCACCTGCCAGCCGAAAAGGTATGGCGGGTTCAGGCGGCAAATGCCGCCGGTCGAGCCCTGCATGCGCGGGGCTTTTCTTTCGGGCCCCTCCGCCCGGCGCCAAGATTAGGAGGACACATCAGCACCGAGCCGCGCATCAACGAGCGCATCCACGCCGACCAAGTCAGGCTGGTCGGCCCGCAGGGCGAGCAGGTGGGCATCGTCCGCATCGCCGACGCCCTTCGCCTGGCCCAAGAATCAGACCTCGACCTCGTGGAGGTCGCCCCGCAGGCCCGCCCGCCCGTCGCCAAGCTAATGGACTACGGAAAGTACAAATACGAGGCGGCGCAAAAGGCCCGCGAATCCCGCCGCAACCAGTCGAACACGCTCATCAAAGAGATGAAGCTGCGCCCCAAGATCGACGACAACGACTACAACACCAAGAAGGGCCATGTGCTGCGCTTCTTGCGCGCCGGGGACAAAGTGAAAATCACCATCATGTTCCGCGGCCGCGAGCAGAGCCGCCCCGAGCTGGGGCTGCGGCTGCTGCAGCGGCTCGCCGAAGACGTCATCGAAGACGGCGTGATCGAATCCGCGCCCAAGCAAGACGGCCGCAACATGATCATGGTGCTCGCCCCCACCCGCAAGAAGGCCGACGCCCGCGTCGAAGTGGAGGCCGCCAAGGCCGCCAAGGCCGCCACCCGCGCCGCCGACGCCGAAGCCGAGCGCACCGAGGCCGCCGCCTCCCGCGCCGCCGCCGCCGAGAAGAAGGCCGCGAAGAAGAAGCGCGGCCCAGCCGACAACATGGATCCCGACATCGAGATTTGAGAAAACAACCGGACAAGGAGAAGAAATGCCCAAGATGAAAACACATTCGGGTGCGAAAAAGCGCTTCAAGGCGACGGGCACCGGCAAGCTGATGCACCAGCAGGCCGGCAAACGCCACCTGAACGAGCACAAGCCCACCAAGCGCACCCGCCGCCTCGACGGCAATGTGGAAATCGCCAAGGGCGACGCCAAAGCCGCCCGCCGGCTGCTCGGAAGCAACAAGGCCCGCTAGGAGGATAAGAAATGGCAAGAGTAAAGCGTTCAGTCAACGCGCAGAAGAAACGCCGCGAAGTTCTGGAGCAGGCGTCGGGTTACCGCGGGCAGCGCTCGCGCCTCTACCGCAAGGCCAAAGAGCAGCTTCTCCATTCGTACACGTACGCGTTCCGCGACCGCCGGGCGAAGAAGGGCGATTTCCGCGCCCTCTGGATCCAGCGCATCAACGCGGCCTGCCGCGCCGAGGGCATCACCTACAACCGCTTCATCTTCGGGCTGAAGAACGGCGGCGTCGAGGTGGACCGCAAGATCCTCGCCGAGCTGGCCGTCAGCGACACCGCTGCCTTCAACGCGCTCGTGGAAGTGGCGAAGGCCAACCAGTAGCGATGGCCGAAGAAGAACGCCTGGAGCTGCCGGATCCTTCGCAGGCCCGGCTGCGCGCCGACCGCGCCCTGCGGCGGCGCCAGGCCCGCCAGGAGACCCGGCGATTCCTCGCCGAGGGGCGCCAGGCGGTGCGGGAGGCGCTGAAGCTGCCGCACGCGGTCGAGTCGCTGTATGTGCGCTGGGACGCCGCCCTCCACAATTCCGACTTGATTGAGCGGGCGCGCGCGCAAGGCACCCCGGTCTACGCGCTCAGCGAGCAAAACCTCGCCACCCTCACCGACACCGTCAGCCCGCAGGGGGTGGTGGCGGTCGCCCGCAACCTCGACATCCCCTTGGAGCAGGTTTTCAGCCCCGGATTGTTCGACGCCGAGCGCCCCGAGCCGAAACTGGTAGTGATCTGCGCCCAGGTGCGCGATCCCGGCAACGCCGGCACGGTCATCCGCTGCGCCGACGCTTTCGGGGCGGACGCCGTCATCCTGTCATCCGATTCCGTCGAGCTGTACAACCCGAAAGTGGTGCGCGCCTCCGTCGGATCGATCTTCCACCTGCCGATCGTCACCGGGGCGGATCTCGCCGCCGCCATCGCCGCCTGCCGCGCCGCCGGAATGCAGGTGCTGGCCGCCGACGGGCACGCCAAGACGGATTTGTCCGACATCGCCGCCGATCTGCCCAAGCCGACGGCCTGGGTGATGGGTAACGAATCCTGGGGCCTGCCGGTCGAGCACCTCGCCCTGGCAGACAAGACGGTCGCCGTGCCCATCTACGGGCAGGCGGAAAGCCTGAACCTCGCGACGGCCGCCGCCGTCTTCCTCTATTCCAGCGCCACCGCCATCCGCGGTGGGATCACCGACCGATTTACCGGCTAGCTTCCCCCAAAGCCCGTAAATTGCCGTGATCACAAGGAGAAACACATGTCTGACCTCAGTCAGGAAGCGGTGGACGGCCTGGTCGCCCAGGCCCTAGAAGCCTTCGCCGCCGCGAACACCACCACAGAATTGAAGGCCGCCCGGCTGGCCCACCTCGGCGACAAAGCCCCGGTGGTGCTGGCCAACAAATCCCTGGGCGAGCTGCCCAAAGAAGACCGCCGCGAGGCCGGCCAGCGCATCGGCCAGGCCCGCGCCGCCATCAACGCGGCTTTCGCGGCCCGCGAGGCCGAAATCTCGGCCGCCGAGCTGGCCCAGGCGCTGGTGGCCGAGCGCGTCGACGTCACTCTGCCGGTGGAGGTTGCCCCCGCCGGGGCGCCGCACCCGATCACCGCGCTGATGGATCTGGTTTCCGACGCTTTCGTCGCGATGGGCTGGGAGATCGCCGAAGGCCCGGAGGCGGAAGGGGAGTGGCTGAACTTCGACGCGCTGAACATCGGCCCAGACCATCCGGCCCGCGCCACCTCCGACACCCTCTTCATCGACCCGATCGACAACCACCTGCTGCTGCGCACCCACACCTCCCCGGTGCAGATCCGCAGCCTGCTCTCGCGGCCGCTGCCCGTCTACATCATCTGCCCCGGCAAGACGTACCGCGCCGACGAGTTCGACGCCACCCACGTGCCGGTCTTCCACCAGTTCGAGGGGCTGGCCGTAGACAAAGGCATCACGCTGGCGAACCTGCGCGGCAGCCTCGACCGTTTCGCGCAGGCGATGTTCGGCGACGAAATCCGCACCCGGATGCGCCCGCACTACTTCCCGTTCACCGAGCCCAGCGCCGAAGTCGATTTGCAGTGCTTCGTCTGCCACGGCGAGTCGGTGGGCAATCCCGACAAGCCCTGCCGCACCTGCAAATCGGAAGGCTGGATCGAGTGGGGCGGCTGCGGCGTCGTCAACCCGCGGGTGCTGGCCGCCTGCGGCATCGACACCGACGTCTACTCCGGCTTCGCCTTCGGCATGGGCGTGGAACGCACGCTGATGTTCCGCAACAACGCCGCCGACATGCGCGACATGGTGGAGGGCGACGTCAGATTCAGCCGGTCGCTGAAAGGAGCGGCGCGATGAGGGCCCCGATGTCTTGGCTGCGCGAATACACAGCCATCCCCGAAGAAGTCTCCGGGCGCCAGCTCGCCGAGGTGCTGATCCGCGCCGGCCTGGAAGTGGAGACCGTGGACGAGGTGGGCGCCGGAGTCGGCGGGCCGATCACCGTCGGCCGCATCCTGCGCTACGCCGACGAGCCGCAGAAAAACGGCAAGGTGATCCGCTGGGTGCAGGTCGACGTCGGCCCCGAGCACAACCAGCCGCACCCGGATTTCCCGCAAGGCTGCCGCGAGTTGGTCTGCGGGGCGCACAATTTCACCGAAGGCGATCTGGTGGTCGTCTCGCTGCCCGGCTCGGTGCTGGCCGGCGGTTTCGAGATTTCCGCCCGCAAGACGTACGGCCACATCTCCGACGGCATGATCTGCGCCGAAGACGAGCTGGGCATCGGCCAAGACCACACCGGCATCATCGTGCTGCCGGCTGATTCCGGCTTGGCTCCCGGCGACGACCCGGCCCAATACCTCGTGCTGCGCGACGAGGTGCTCGACATCGACGTCTCCCCGGACATGGGCTTCTGCCTGTCGATCCGCGGCCTGGCCCGGGAGGCCGCCATCGGCCTGGAGCTGGTTTACGACGACGTGGTGAAGCTGCCCACCCCGGCCGAGAAGCTGGACGGCTACCCGGTGGTGCTCGAACACCCCGACTGCCCGCTGTTCGTGGCGGTGCGGGTGAACGGCATCAACCCCGACGCCCCCACCCCGATGTGGATGAAGCGGCGGTTGGCGATGTCCGGGATGCGCTCGATTTCGCTGGCGGTGGACGTCACCAACTACGTGATGCTGCTCACCGGCCAGCCGCTGCACGGCTACGACGCGAACGCCCTCACCGGCCCGATCGTGGTGCGCAAAGCCCGCGCAGGGGAGCAGGTCACCACCCTTGACGACACTTTGCGCCAGCTGCACCCCGACGACCTGCTCATCACCGACGACACCGGCCCGATCGGCATCGCCGGCGTGATGGGCGGCATGACCACCGAGCTGGGCGAGCGCACGGCAGACGTGCTCATCGAGGCCGCGAACTTCTCTTCGCGCAGCATCGGCTGGACGCTCCGGCGGCACAACCTGCCTTCCGAGGCCTCCAAGCGCTTCCACCGCGGCGTCGATCCGGCCGCCGCCTATTCGGCGGCCCACCTGGCCGCCCAGCTGCTCGTGGAGCTGGCCGGGGGCGTCCTCGACCCGCGCGAGACGGTGGCCGGGGCGGTGCCGGACGTGCCCACCCAGATCATCCCCGCCGAGCTGCCCAGCCGCATCCTCGGCGTGGACGTGATCCCCGAGCGCGTTAACTGGATTCTGCGCAAGTCCGGGGTGAAAGTAGCCGCCGACGGCGGCAATCTGCAGCTCACCCCGCCCACCTGGCGGCCGGATTTGCGCGATCCCTACGACTACGTCGAAGAGGTCGGCCGCAAAATCGGCTTCGACACCATCCCGTCGGTTCCCCCTATCGCCCCGCCGGGCCGCGGCTATACCCGCGCCCAGCGGCTGCGCCGGGCCGTGAACCGGGCCGTGGTGGACGCCGGGTTCACCGAAGTAATCACCTTCCCGTTCATCTCCGAGCAGGATCTCGACCAGCTCAAGGTGCCGCCGGGCACGGAACACCGGCCGTTGGTGCGGGTGGCCAACCCGCTGGCCGAAACGTCCCCGTTCCTGCGCACCACGCTGCTTCCGGGCTTGATCGGCGCGGTGCTGCGCAACACCTCGCGCGGCAACGACGACCTCGCGCTCTTCGAAAGCGGGTCGGTCTTCTTCGCCCGGCCGGGCAACCCGGCCGCCCCCATCCCCGCGGTCGACCACCGGCCGTCCGACGCCGAGCTGGCAGCCATCAAGGCGGCCATCCCAAGCCAGCCCCGGCACCTCGCCGCCATTCTCAGCGGCGCCTGGCGCCGGGCCGGGTGGCAGGGCGCGGCCGACCCCGCCGATTGGCGGATGGCCTTCCACTTCGCCGAAGCCGCCGCGGGCGCCGTCGGCCTGGAGCTGGTCCGTTCCGCCCCGGCGGAATCCGGCGGCTTCCACCCCGGCCGGTGCGCGGAGCTGTCCGCCGGCGGCGTGGTCGTCGGCATCGCCGGTGAGCTGCACCCGGAAGTCGTGGCCGCGTTCGGGCTGCCCGCCCGCACGGCGGCGGTGGAAATCGACCTCGACGCGCTGTTCTCCCAGGCCCCAGAGGGCGGCAACATCGCCGCAATCTCCACGCACCCGGTAGCTAAAGAAGACGTCGCGCTGGTCGTTTCCGAAGACACGCCTGTCGGTGCGGTGGCGGCAGCGCTGCGGGAAGGCGCCGGCGAGCTGCTGGAATCCCTTTCGCTGTTCGACGTGTTCACCGGCGGATCGGTGCCCGAGGGCAAAAAGTCGGTGGCGTTCGCGCTGCGCTTCCGCGCTCCCGACCGCACCCTCACCGAGGCCGAGGCGGCCGCCGCCCGGGATGCCGCGGTGGCGCAGGCCGCCGCCCGCGCCGGGGCGGAGCTGCGCGCCTTCTGAGCCGGCGGCGCGGCGGAAACTGTCGGCGCCGCCCACTACGATGGCGGCGTGGGTGTATTCGACGCGCTGATCGGCCAAGAGCCGGCCGTCGCCCAATTGCGCCGCGCCGTCTCCGGCGGGGCACACGCCATGACGCACGCCTGGCTGTTCACCGGCCCGCCCGGCTCCGGCCGCTCGGTGGCCGCCAAGGCGTTCGCCGCCGCCCTGCAGTGCGACAGCGGCGGCTGCGGCGAGTGCGCCGCCTGCCGCATGGTCATGGCCGAGACGCATCCAGACGTCGCCGTCGTCCGGGTGGAAACCCTTTCCATCAAGGTCGATCAAACCCGCCGGCTTGTGCAGCATTCCTCCATGTCGCCCACCCTGCGGCACTGGCAGATCGTCATCCTGGAAGACGTCGACCGCATCACCGAGCGCGGGGCGGACGCGCTGCTGCGCGGCATTGAAGAGCCCGGCCCCAAAACGGTCTGGCTGCTGTGCGCGCCCTCTCCTGAAGACGTGCCGGTCACCATCCGCTCCCGCTGCCGCCAAGTGGCGCTCACCACCCCGGCTGCCACCGCCGTCGCCGCCCTGCTGCAATCCGAGGGAGTGGCCGCCGACAAGGCGGAATGGGCCGCCAGGGTGTCCGGCGGGCATATCGGCCGGGCGCGGCTACTGGCCACCGAGCCTTCCGCCGAGGCCGCCCGCGAGCGGGTGTTGCGGCTTCTGCGGGAGCTGGCATCTTTGGGCGCGTGCCTGCGCGCCGCCGAAGAGCTGGTCGCCTTCTCCAAAGAAGGCGTGCCGTCCCGCCCGAAAGACGACGCCGAGCGCGCCCAGGCCAAGCGCCTGCAGCGTGACGCCATCGAGCTGGCGCTGGGGGAGTACACCGCATATCTGCGCGACGTGCTGGTGCTGCAAAGCGGCGCCGGTTCGCCGCTGCTGAACGCCGAGCTGGCCGAAGAGCTTGCCGCCCTGGCGGAATCCAGCACCGCCTCCGCCACCCTCGCCAAGCTCGACGCCATCGAAGCCTGTCGCGCCGCCCTGGCCCAAAACGCCGCTGTGCCGCTGGCTTTGGAGTCGCTGTTCATCAGCCTGCGGGGCTG
>JAISTI010000132.1 GCA_031272685.1 Propionibacteriaceae bacterium
TGCGCCGGACGGGGGAGAAGCTGAGCTTTCCGCGCGCGGAATCCCGTACGCGCCGCTGGCGTAGCGGCCAATGCCCGCGCGCGGCGCGCGGCTGTCATAAACTCACCACTGTGAAGGGAAAGCGCCTCCTCGCCGGAGTCATCGACTTCGCGGTGCTGGCCGTGTGGACGGCCGCGGTGCTGGCGGGCGCTTGGGCGCTGGACGCCTACACCGAGTGGAACCGGCTGCTGCTGGCGCTGGCCGCCTCCGCGCTGATCGTGGTGCCGGCGGTCTTCTTCTTCGCCGCGCAGGAATCCAGCCGGAAAATGGCCACCTGGGGCAAGCGGGCCGTGCGCTTGACCGTGCGCGAGGCCCGGCGGGGCCGGATGCGCTTCGGCCGGGCGCTGGTGCGCAACACCTTCAAGGTGGCCGTGCCGCTCATCTTCATCTCGCTAGCGGTAATCACCGCTGTCGCCCGTCCCGGCTTGGACACCTGGATTGTCATCGGGGTCGCGGCGCTTTTCCCCGCCGTGTACCTGTTGGGGGCTTTTTTGGGCAAGGGCCGCACCCTCTACGACTTCGCCCTCGGCACCCGCGTCACCCCCGCCCTCGGCCGCCGGGCGATCGTGCCCGAAGACTTCGACGAAAACGACGAAGGCGAGGAGACCATCATCCTGCCGCGCCGCGCCATCCCGCTCGTGGAGAGCTGACCGGGGGGCGGATTGCCCAAAACGTCACCCTGCTGAAACAGAACGCCAATAGACTGACCCCCGTGACCGCGCTATTTGAGGGATATACCGGTACTGGCCCAGCATGGGACGAGGTTGTGGGCGCGCAGGGGGTCCGCGACAGCTACGCCGGTCTTTTGCGCCGCCTCAACTCCATGGACGCCGACGAGGTGCGGGCGCGAGCCGATTACCTGAAGAGCACCTATGTCGACCAAGGAGTCACCTTCGATTTCGGCGGTGAGGAGCACCCGTTCCCGCTGGACATCATCCCCAGGGTGATTCTTGCCGAAGAGTGGGCGGAGCTGGAGATTGGGGTCGCCCAGCGGGTGCGGGCCATCGAGGCGTTCCTCGCCGACGTCTACGGGGAGGGCCGCATCTTCCGTGACGGCGTCATCCCGCGCCGGGTGGTCGTCACCTCGCCGCACTACCACCGGGTGATGGCCCATGTGAATCCGCCCAACGGCGTGCGCTGCCACGTCTCCGGCATAGATTTGATCCGCGACGAGAACGGCGTCTTCCGGGTGTTGGAAGACAATGTGCGCACCCCTTCCGGCGTCTCGTATGTGATGACGAACCGCCGGGCCATGTTCCAGGCGCTGCCGGAGGTCACCAACCGCTACCGCATCAGCCCGGTCGAGAGCTACCCGCTGCACCTGCTGGAGGCGCTGCGCGCCGCCGCCCCCTCCGGCGTCACCGACCCGGTAGTGGTGGTCCTCACCCCCGGCGTCTACAACTCCGCGTATTTCGAGCACGCGCTGCTGGCCCGCATGATGGGCGTCGAGCTGGTTGAAGGGCGCGACCTGATCTGCCACAACGGCCGGGTCTCCATCCGCACCACCCAGGGCCTGCGCCCGGTGCACGTCATCTACCGCCGAGTGGACGACGACTACATCGACCCGGCGCAGTTCCGCTCCGATTCCATGCTCGGCTGCGCCGGCCTCACCACGGCGATGCGCGCCGGAAACGTCACCATCGCCAACGCCATCGGCAATGGGGTGGCCGACGACAAGCTCATCTACACCTACATGCACGACGTCATCCGCTACTACCTCGGCGAAGAGCCCAAGCTGGCCATGGTGCAGTCGTGGCGGGTGGAGGAGCCCGCGCACCGCGAAGAGGTGATGGACCGGCTGGACGAACTGGTGCTCAAGCCGGTGGACGGCTCCGGCGGCAAAGGCATCGTGATCGGCCCGAAAGCCTCCCGCAAAGAGCTGGAGGAGCTGCGCGAGAAGATCGTCGCCGACCCGCGCGGCTGGATCGCCCAGCCGGTGGTGCAGCTCTCCACCGTCCCCACCATGATCGACGGCAAGGTGAAGCCCCGGCACGTAGACCTGCGGCCGTTCGCGGTGAACATGGGTACGGATGTTTTCGTGCTTCCCGGTGGGCTGACGCGGGTGGCGCTGCCCGAAGGCCAGCTCATCGTGAACTCGTCGCAGGGTGGCGGCTCCAAAGACACCTGGGTGCTGGCGGGTTCCAAGCAGGCGCCCAAGCCGGAGAAGGTGAAAGAGCCGCTGCCGGACGCGGTGCCGATGGGCGCGCTCGGCGACGAGAAGATCCAACAGCAGCAGGCCCAGCAGCAACAGCAGAGCCGGATGAGGGAGGTGCGCGATGCTTAGCCGAATCGCCGAGTCGCTGTTCTGGATTGGCCGCTACCTGGAGCGCGCCGAAGACACCTGCCGCATCGTCGAGGTGCACCTGCAACTGCTGCTCGAAGACCCGTCGGTGAACCAAGAGGAGGCCGCCGCCACGCTGCTCACGGTGATGGGCTCGCCGGTGGTGGAGACCCCGGACACCAACGAGGTGCTGCGCGCGCTGTGCTACGACGAGGATTCCCCGTGCTCCATCGCCTCGGCGCTGGGCGGGGCCAGGGAGGCGGCCCGCCGCGCCCGCGAGACGGTCTCCATCGAAATGTGGGAGGCCATCAACACCACCTGGAACTCCGTGAAAGGCGGACGGCTGCCCCGGATGCGCCCGGCTTCGGCATTCAAGCATGTGCGCGAGCGCTGCGCCGTCATCTCCGGCACCGCCGACCAGACCATGAGCCACGACGAGGGCTGGCACTTCCTCACCCTCGGCCGCTCGGTGGAGCGCGTCGACATGACGGCCCGCATGATCTCCACGGCGGCAGTTTCCAGCGGTCAGAGCGCCTGGAACAATGTGCTGCGCGGCTGCGGCGCCGACCACGCCTTCATTCGCACCTACGGCGGCGTCACCACCGACCGTGACGCCGCCGAATTCCTGCTGCTCGACCGCTTGTTCCCGCGCTCGCTGGTCTACACCCTGCACGCCG
>JAISTI010000151.1 GCA_031272685.1 Propionibacteriaceae bacterium
GCCCGGGTGAGGTAGAGCCGGCGCATCGCCCGGGTGATGCCGACATACGCCAGCCGCCGCTCTTCTTCCAACTCGGCCGGGTCGAGCAGCGAGCGCTGATGCGGGAAAACCCCGTCTTCCAAACCGGTGATGAAGACGGTGGGGAACTCCAGGCCCTTGGCGGTGTGGAGGGTCATGAGCGTGACGACGCCCGCCCCGTCTTCGGGAAGCTGGTCGGAATCCGCCACCAGGGCGATCCGCTCCAGGAAGGCGGGCAGGGAGGCGTCGGGCTCGACGGCGCCCATCGCCAGCAACCCGCCCTCGCTCTCGCCGGTGGCCAAATCCACGGATTTCACCTGCGCGGTGAATTCGGCCGCCACCGAAACCAGTTCGACGAGGTTTTCGGCGCGCGCCTGCTCTTGCGGATCGGTGGAATGCTCCAGCTCGGCGAGCATGCCGGAATCGGCGAGCATCCGGGTGGTGATGGCGTCCGCCGCCTCGCCGGCCGCGGCGGCGGCGATGAGCGGGGCCATCAGCTCGGCGAAGCCGGCGAGCGCACCCAGCGAGCGGGTGGGCAATTCCGGGATTTCAACCCGGCGCTGCACAGCCTCGTAGAATGAAATACCTTGTGAAGCGGCATATTGCGCCAGCAGCGCCTCGGTGCGATCGCCGATGCCGCGCTTGGGGACGTTCAGGACGCGGCGCATGCTGACATCGTCGGCGGGGTTGGCGATGGCCTTGAGATAGGCCAGGGCGTCGCGCACCTCGCGGCGCTCGTAGAAACGCACCCCGCCGACCACCCGGTAGGGCAGGCCGCTGCGGATAAACACTTCTTCGAAGGCGCGTGATTGCGCGTTGGTGCGGTAGAAGACCGCCGTCTCGCCCGGCTGGGACTCGCCGGCCTTCGCCAGCCGGGCGATCTCGTCGGCCACGAACTGCGCCTCGTCGCGCTCGGTGTCGGCGACATAGCCCACCAACAGCGGGCCATCGCCGGAATCAGACCACAGCCGCTTTTCCGGCCGGCCGGCGTTGCGGGTGATGACGGCGTTCGCGGCCGAGAGGATGTTCTGCGTGGAGCGGTAATTCTGCTCCAGCACAATGGTGCGCGCGCCGGGGAAATCTTGCTCGAAATCCAGGATGTTGCGGATGGTGGCCCCGCGGAAGGCGTAGATGGATTGATCGGAATCGCCCACCACCATCAGCTCTGGCGGCGGCGGGCCCGCGGGCTCGGCGGCGCACAGCTCGCGGACGATCGCGTATTGCGCCGGGTTGGTGTCTTGGTATTCGTCTACCAGCACATGCTTGAAGCGCTCGCGGTAGCGCTGGCGCACATCTGGGCAATCTTGCAGCAGGCTCACGGTGTAGACCAGCAGGTCGTCGAAATCGAGGGCGTGCGCGGCCGTCAGCCGCTTCTGGTATTCGGCGAAAATCTCGGCCGTGGTGGTTTCTTGCGGGGTGCCGGCCTGCTCCAACGCCGCTTCAGGGGAGACGAGATCCGACTTGAGCGCGGAAATGCGGCCCAGCACCGCCCGCGGGGGCCAGCGCTTCGGATCGAGGTTCAGCTCTTTGAGGACCAGCTGCATCAGGCGGCGGGAATCGGCGTCGTCGTAGATGGAGAAATTCTTGGAGATGCCGAACCTGTCGATGTCGGAGCGCAGCATCCGCAGACAGGCGGAATGGAAGGTGGAAACCCACATCCAGCGCGCCCGCGCCCCCACCAGCTCCATCACTCGCTCGCGCATCTCGGCGGCCGCCTTGTTGGTGAAGGTGATGGCCAGGATCTCGCTGGGGGCCACCTGCCGCTCGGCCAGCAAGTACGCGATGCGCCGGGTGAGCACCCGGGTTTTGCCCGAGCCGGCGCCGGCCACCACCAGCAGCGGCGAGCCGGTGTGCAGCACCGCCTCGCGTTGGGGCGGGTTCAGGCCGTCGAGCAGAGAATCCATAGCCCCGCCAGCATATAGCCCGCCAGTGGCAAAACCGGCTCAGACGAGCTTGCGGTCGGAGGCCCAGCGGGTGAGCTGGTAGCGGTTGGAGAGTTGCAGCTTGCGCAGCACGGACGAGACGTGCGTCTCCACCGTCTTGATGGAGATGAAAAGCTCCCGGGCGATTTCCTTGTATTGGTAGCCGCGGGCGATCAAGCGCAGCACCTCGCGCTCGCGCTGGGAAAGCCGATCGAGGTCTTCGTCGATGGCCGCAACCTCGATGGAGCCGGAGAAGGCGTCGAGCACAAAGCCGGCCAGCTTCGGGGAGAAGACGGCGTCCCCTTCGGCGACCCGGCGGATGGCGTCGACGAGGTCGGGCGCGGAGATGGTCTTGGTGACGTAGCCGCGCGCCCCCGCCCGGATCACGCCGATCACGTCTTCGGCCGCGTCCGAGATGGACAGCGCCAGGAAACGCACCTCCGGCAGCTCTTTGAGCACCAGCTTGGCCACCTGCGCTCCGCCGCCGCCGGGCAGGTGCACGTCGAGCAGCACCACGTCTGGGACTTGCGCCAAAATGGTGGAGACGGCCGAGGCGACGTCTTCGCCCTCTCCGACAATCTCGACGGCATCGCCGATGTCGGCCTTCACCCCCGAACGGAACATCGCGTGGTCGTCCACGATGACCACCCGGTATTTGTCCACGCTCTCTTCGCTCATAGCGGCAGCTCCAATCTCACTTCCGTGCCTTCGCCGGGGGCCGTCTTGATGATGGCCCGGCCGCCGGCCCTTTCCATACGCTCGATAATAGATTCCCGCACGCCCATCCGGTCGGAATCAATGCGGCCGAGGTCGAAACCCGCGCCGCGGTCGCGGACGAAGACGGCGGCGAGGTCGTCGTCCACTTCAGCGTAGATGTCCACCACCGCCGCCCCCGAATGCTTGGCGGCGTTCACCAGCGCCTCCTGGGCGGCCTTGACCAGCACCCGGAGCTGGTCGCTGAGCGGGGCGTCACCCACGCTTACCAGCTCCACTTCGACCCCGTAATCGTCTTCCACCTGCTGCGCCCGGCGGCCCAGCTCGGCCACCAGCATCGCCTCGGCGGAGACCTCCCCGTAAAGGTAGACGCGCAGCTCGCGCTCTTGGCGGCGGGCCAGCGCCAGCACCGTCTTCTCGTCGGCGGCGGACCGCTGGATAAGCGCGAGGGTCTGCAGCACCGAGTCATGCAGGTGGGCGGCGATGTCCGCGCGGGCGTCGGAGACCCGCCGGTCGGCCAGCGCCTGGGCCAGCTCGCGGCGGTTGCGCACAATCCAGGGGGCCACGACCACCGCGACGGAGAACAGCACGATGACAAGGGCGATCATGGTGCGCTCGCCGTTCGGGCGCTCGCGCACCGCGGGCAAATACTGGTAGTAGAAGTCAGGAACCAATACCAGCAGCAAGCCGACGGTGACGACCAGGATGGTGCTCCAGTGGGCGATCAGCGGGTAGAGCAGCCGGCGCCACCAGGAGGTCTCCCGCGCCCTGGGCGAGGCGGCATGGTCGGCCTGCCACCAGATGAGCACCACCCCGAGCCACTGGATGCCGTTCGCCGCCATCAAGACCGGGTCGACGGCGCCGAACAGCCACAGCGCCCAGCAGCAGCCCAGCCCGAGCAGCGCCAGCGCCCCCGCCTGGGCGAGGTCGATAGGCCGGAATTTGCGCCCGGCGGCGCGCATCCCGGCGCGCTCGGCCGATTCCAACGCCATGGAGGAGCGCTGCGCCCGCGGCGGGATTAGCAGCCAGACCAAGAGGTAGAACCAGATGCCCCAGGTGCCGAACATGGAGGCGGGCAAGATGATGACGGCGATGGTGCGGATGAGCAGCACCGGGATGTGGAAATGCTGGGCGAAGGCCGCGCACACGCCGCCGATCAGCGCCGCGTCCAGCGGACGGGACAGCTTCTCGCGGGGGACGGCCAACTCGCTCACAGGTAAAGCATGTCATCTTGGCGGCCCGGCGTGGAACGGCCGCCCGCGCGTGATGGGGGTTGGTTCAGGGACGACCCTAGTAGCGCGGGGCTGGGCGGCGAGCAAGAATGGCCGTATGACGAATTCGCCGGCGATGTACCGTCCCCGCCAGGGGGCGGTGCTCGGCGGCGTGTGTTTGGCGATCGCGAACCGGCTGGGCATGGATGTCGGCCTGGTGCGCATCCTCGCCGTCGTGCTTACTTTCGTTTCCGGCGGCGCGTTGATTCTCGCCTACATCTTGGGCATCATCGCCATCCCGCGGGTCCCCGGACAGCGCCGCTCGGCGGCGGGCATCGCCATCGTGGCGGTGCTGCTCGCCCTGGTCTTGGCGGGGTATGTCTCCCGCGAAGACCGCTGGTGGCTGATCCCCGCCGCCGCCGTGGTGGTGCTGGTCGTGGTGTTGGCCCGGCGCCCGGCGCCCGCCCGCCCGGCCGAGCCCACGCCTTTCGAGCGTTCCGCCCAAGCCTGGCGCGACCGGCTCGCGGTGGTGCGGCAGGCCGGCGCTACCGGCGACGCCTCTGCCGTCTACGCGCCGGCGTCCACAGCGGTTGAAGTGCCCGTAGTGGAGGGCAAGGTGGTGCCGCGCGGCTGGCATGGCTGGCTCTTCGCGCTGGCGCTGGCGGCGCTCTTCGTCGGGGTGCTCTCCGCAATCCAAATGGCCGCCGGCGTGGTGATTCCGCCGGAGGTCTGGGCAGCGATGGTCTTGCTGGCGTTCGGCGTCACCCTTACCATCGCCACCTGGCGCGGGCGGCCCAAGTTCATGATTCTGGCCACCCTCGCGGCGGCCATCGCCACTGTCGCGCTGGCGGTGCCCCATGACACCGTCCCCAATGTGGTGCGGGCGGTCAGCCCGACCGCCGCCACCACCATTTCCGCCGACCCGACCACGTCTTTGGAAGACCAGGAGATCATCGCCGGCAACACCGTCTTCGACTACTCGGAGGTGGTGCTCGAACAGGACGAGTCGGTGGCTATCGACTACGGGACCGGCAGCCCGGTGATTCTGTTGCCCGCGGGCTACAGCTACGAGGTGAACTGGGAAGTCGGCGCCGGCGCTTTCGAGTTCGCCGGCGAGGCCGACATCATCCGGACGGATTCAGATTTCTCGGGCAGCGGCAGCTTGAAGCAGGTCAGCGGCTTGGGTTTGGAAGGCACCATCGGAACCACCAGGTTCGCGCCCGGCACCACCGAGGCCGCCCCGAAACTCACCGTGAACATCAGCCTCGGAGCCGGAAACCTGGAGGTGGCCGGATGAGGCTGGACATCACCGCCCTCATCGTGGGGCTGCTCGCCTGTATCGGCGCGCTCACCGTCGTCGTGCTTTCCGTTTCGGCTATCGGATTCACCGTCTTGAGCACCGCAGGCCCGTTCATCCTGATCGGGGTGGCGCTGGTGGCGCTGGTCTTGGCCACCCGGCAGCCGCGCGGCCCGAAGGGGTAGCGGTCAGGGTTGAACCGGGGGCGGCTCAGGTGTTCAGACCTGGCAATTTCTATTGGCAAAGGCAGTTTTTCCCCTAGAGTATTGCCATAACAATCGATTGGAGGACCCAATGACAGACCAACCGACACCGGAATACCAGCAGCCGGTTCCGCCACAGCAACCCGCTGGCTCAGACGCCGAACAAAACAAGGTATGGGGCATCCTCGCCTACATCATCTTCTTGATTCCGCTCCTGGCCGCGCCGAAAGACTCGCGCTTCGCCAAGTACCACACCAACCAAGGGCTTTGGCTCGTCATCGTCTCGGTGGGCGGCGCGATCGTCTGGTCGATCCTGGGGCTAATCCCGTTCCTCGGCGCCATCGCCTGGATCATCGCCCTGCTCTGGTGGATCCCGATTCTGATTTTCGCGATCCTCGGCATCGTCAACGCGGCGAATGGCAAAGAAGTCCCGCTGCCGTTGTTCGACAAGCTCCCCGTCATCATCAAGTACTAATACCTGACGGAACGCATCGGCAATCCGGCGGCCGCAAGGCCGCCGGATTGTTTTTTCCCGAGTTTTCGCGAAAGGGGCCGGACGCTACAGCTTCTTGTCGGGGTGCTCGCGCTCCCAGGCGCTGAGCTGCTGCTCCAGGGCCTTCATCAACTCGAACACCTGGCCGGGCGGGATGCGCACCCGGGCGGTGACCGATCCGTCGATGATCATCGAGCCGTCGTCTTCGTCGGCGTGCACCGGCTCGTTCAGGGCCACGAAGTCCAAAACGAAGGAATCGTTGGTGTGCCAGGCGCGGATGAAATCGGCGAAGACACCCAGCGCCGTCTGCTCCGACATCCGGATTCTCATTTGCTGCTCTGCCATGGGGCCAGCCTACCGGCCTATCCAGACTTTTCAGCAACTACAGGTAGGGTGTAAGGCATGGGCAAAGGCACTAGGTTCGAACTGGACGACACCCAAGCGCTCCCGCAGCCGGGCAAGTGGAGTGTGAAACCCGAAAACGCGCTGGCCTGGGTGCACCGGGCGCTGATTCTGGTGGCGGTCGCCGGATTCGTGTTGGTGGCGATGCTGATGGCCGGCACCGGCCGGATGCTGCCGAACGGCGCGCAAATCGGCATCTGGATCGGCTCGGTGCTGGTCGCAGCGGCGTTGGTGGCAGGCAATTTGTTCGCCTCCGGGCGGCATCTGGTGCGCAGCGCGGCGCTCATCCTGGCCACCTTGGTGTTCGCCTTCGGCGCGGGCCTGGGCTCCTGGATGCTCGTCTCCGAGGTGAAAGAGTCGCTCAAAGACCTCTCCGGCGGCTGCGACAGCGCCTCGGCGGCTGGCTGCGGCGAGGAAATGCCCGAAATCGAAGCGGCCGACCCATTTGCCATCTACATCTCCGGCATGGATTCCTACGGGGAGGTCTCGGAGAAATCCCGCTCCGACGTGAACCAGATCATCGCCTTCAACCCCGCCGAGAAGAAGATGCTGATGGTGAACACCCCGCGCGACTACTACGTCAAGCTCCACGGCCTCGGCCCGAAGAAAGACAAGCTCACCCACGCCGGCATCTACGGCATCGACGTCTCCCGCCTCACCCTCGCCGACCTGTACAAGATCGAGCTGAAGTATTACGTCAAAATCAACTTCACCTCGCTGATCGACCTGATCGACCTGATGGACGGCATCGACATCGAATCCGAATACACCTTCACCGCTGAGGACGGCTCGAAATTCACCAAGGGAATCAACCACGTCAACGCCAAGCAGGCGCTGGCCTTCGCCCGCGAGCGGCATGCCTTCAAAGACGGCGACCGGCAGCGCGGCAAAGACCAGCAAATCGTCATCAACGCCATCTTCGCCAAGCTGAAGTCGCCGGAACTGCTGCCGAAATACCCGTCCATCTTCGAGGCGATGAAAGGCCAGTTCCTGACGAACATCTCCGACGCGGACATCGACAAGCTGGCGGACATGGTTGGAACCGGCGAGTGGGACACGAAATCCATGAGCGTCACCGGCGGCGACGCCATGAAATACACCTACACCTATCCGAACCAGAAGCTGTATGTGATGACGCCGAACTCGAAGTCTTTGAAGAAGGCCCGCAAAGCCCTCGCCGAATACCTGACGCCCGCCCAGGCGGAAGTGGGCGTTGGCTCAATCACCGCCACACCCTGACGGATTTGCCGCCGCCGCCCGCCATCGCGGGCTAGAGTTGGACGCCTACCGAACGATAGGAGTGAGCCATGGCCGCGATTCAGCCGGTTTCCGATTCGACCTTCCAGCAGTCGGTGCTGAGCGCCGACGGCCCAGTGCTGGTGGACTTTTGGGCGGGCTGGTGCTCGCCGTGCAAGCAGCTCGCGCCCATCGTGGAAGAGCTGGCCGCCGAATACGCCGGCCGCATCGGCTTCTTCTCCATGGACATCGACGCCAACGCGCAGACGCCGATGGAATACGGCATCATGTCCATCCCCACCCTGCTGGTGTTCAAGGGCGGCCAGGTGGTCAAGGGCATCACCGGGGCGCGCCCGAAGGCCGCCATCGCCCGCGAGCTGGAGGCCGTGCTCGCCTGAGCCCGGCAACAGCGAGTTAAGCCTTGTAGGCGGCCAGTTTTCCGCCTTCCACGCCGAAGCGCAGCGCCCGGCTGTCGGCTTTGGCCAGCAAAGTGACGAACTCCTGCTCGATATTGCGCTGCAAATGGCGGGCGCCATAGGCCGGGTCGTAGCCGGTGCGCGCCAGCCAGCTCGGCACCTCCGGATCCCACTCCACCGACCAGCCGGCGGCGGACAGCCGCGCCCGGGTGGCGTTCAGCTCGTTGGCGGCGATCTGCTCGATGGCGTCCAGGCTGAGCGACTCGAAGACGATGATGTCGTCGAGGCGGTTGATCAGCTCGGCGGGCATCTTCTCTTTCACAATCGCCAACAGCCGGGCGGTGTCGAGGGTGCCGTCCACCGAAGAGCCGAACCCCACCGCCTGCGATTTCGCGTCGCGGATGCCGAGGTTGGAGGTCATGATGATGACCGTCTCGGAGAAGTCGGCGGTGGTGCCGCGCCCGTCGGTGAGCCGGCCGGCGTCAAACACCTGTAGGAACACATTCCACACCCGCGGGTGCGCTTTCTCGATCTCGTCGAGTAGCACCACGCAGTACGGCATGGCCGCCACCTTCGTGGTGAGCCAGTTTTCCGGCTCGGTGGAGCCGACATAGCCGGGCATCGGGCCGACGATGCGGGAGATCGCCCAGTCGTCGTAATACTCGCTCATGTCCAGGCGGATCAGCCGGTCGGGGCTGCCGTATTCGACGGCGGCCAGCTCGCGGGCGAGGTGGGTTTTTCCCACCCCGGTGGGCCCGATGAACAGGAAGACGCCGTTGGGCCGGTCGGGGCGCAAATCCAGATGAGCGCGGGTGACGGTGAGCCGGTCGGCGATCTGCGCGATGGCGTGCGGCTGGCCCTTCACCTTTTCTTCCAGCGCGGCGGCGAGGTTGTGGGCTTGGCTCTTGATGGGCGAATCGTCCTCCGACGAGGAAAGATGCTTCACCTCCACCGTCTTCGCCCCCGCCAGGTAGGCGCGGGCGACGGCGAGGTCGAGGCGGGAAATGCCCAAGCCGGGCTGGGCGTCTTCGTCGGAGCCGACCGCCGGGGCCAGCGTGGCCTCGATGGCTTCGGCGCTGATTTCCAGCCCGTAGCGGCCGGCGAGCTTGCCGCCCTCGACGGTCACGATTTCGCGCAACTGGGCAGAGGGCAGCTCGGTGACGGTCGTCACCGCGAGCGCCTCGTCCAGCGACTGGTTGATGACGGCCAGCCGGCTGGAAAAGCGCCGGTTCAGCACCAGCAGCAGCCGGGCGTGGGGGTGGAAGCGCATCTCGGAGATGGCGTCCAGCAGGCCCCGGTCTACCGCGTCGGTGCCGAGGTCGGCCAGCTCGTCGAGGTCGTCGATGACCACCACCGCCGGGGATTTGATGGCGACCATCGCCGAGCGCAGCCAGCCGGTGATGTTGTTGCCGGCCGTCTCCGGGCTGATCCGCCACAGCTTCACCGGCTCGGGCAGGCCGGCCAGGCGGGCGGCCACCGCGCTCAGGATGGCGGTGCGGCCCACGCCTTGGCGGCCCAAAATCGCCGTCACCACCGGCTGTGCGCGCAGCAACTGGGCGCAGACGTCGTCCACCTCGCGCTCCCGGCCGGTGATCGCTCCCGGCTCCACCACCGTGAAGCGGCCTTCCAGACCCTTGGCCAGGGATTCGGCTGGCTCGGGCTCCGCTTTGGCGCCTTCACCTTCGGCGGCCTTGGCCGCCGAAGGGTTGGAAGGCTCTGCCTTGCCGGAATCAGCGGGCTCGGCGCTGTCATTTTCGCCGGCCGGTCCACCGCCGTCGAGGTCGTCTTTGAGCTGGTCGAAGATGGCCTGCACCGTCGCCATCCGGTCGTCGGCGTTGTCCAGGATTTTCGCCAGGTCGGCCTCGGAGCCGTGGAACTTTCCGGCTGAGAGCAGCGCCTCGACTTTCCGCTTGCCGTCTTCGCCGAAGACCTCGTTGAATTCGCTCTCCCATTTGCGCGCCAGCACGATCGCAGCATGCGTCAGGGACGGCTCCTCGCCGCCCCAGCGCTTCGTCTCCGACCGGGCTGAATCCAGGATTATCTCTCCAGCCGCGATCATGGCTCAGCTTTCGTGGAAGCGGGTGCCGCCGAATTTGCCCTGCAACTCCTCGTCGAGGTCGTCGGCGGAATCCATCAGCCAGGTGACGGCATAGCCCAGCTCCGCCTCGTCGAGGTAGTCGCCGAGCAGCACATGCGACATGATCAGGTTGATGCCGCCGTCTTGGCGCTCCACCAGGTGCAGCCGACCGTAGATAAAACTGCCGGCGTTGTAGGCGACGTATTTGTGCAGCTCCGGGCTGTCGACGACGTTCGTCAGCACCTGCGCCCAGATGCGCACGAATACTGGGCCGTCTTCCTCTTCCCGCTGGTCGACGGAGATGAAGCCGCGGGCCGAGCCGTTGCGGACGGTGAAGTCGCCGTCCGAGTCGATGGTGACCGAGCCGAAAATGTCCTGCAGATATTGCTGGACTTTGTTCTTTACCGCAAGTAGATTCCCCATGTTTTTCTCCTCTGAAATGTGGCTGTGGGGGTCAATAGCACTCTACCGGCCCGGCCGGTGGCCGCGCGGCGAATCCCACATACTTTCGGCAGCTCTCAAGCTAATGTGGGTGCGTGCACGAATTGGGGCTGCTGCGCGGCGTGGTCAAGGCGGCGGTGGCGGCCGTCGCCGGAAAACCCGGCGCGATCGCGGCGGTCGGCTTGCGGGTGGGCACGCTTTCCGGGGCGGTGCCGCAGGCGCTGGAAGGCGCCTGGCCGCTCGCTATCGCCGGCACCCGGCTGGAATCCGCCAGATTGGAAATCGAGCCGGTGCCAGCCGCCGTCTACTGCCCCGCCTGCCAGGCCGAGCAGCCCATCGACGAGTTTTTCGCCCTCGCTTGCCCGGTGTGCGCCGCCCCGACCGGGGCCTTGGCGCGCGGCCGGGAATTTCAGCTCGCTTACGTGGATTTGGAATAGTCTTCGCCGCTGAAGGCCGCTAACACCTCTTCGGCTTCTTCCGCGGTGAGGAGCTGGATGGCGAAGCCGTGCTGAGTGAGCACGAAATCGCCAGGTTTCGCTTCCGGGTAGTAAGCCAGACAGCATTCGCCGTCCCGGCCCACCAGGCGGGCCATCGGCAGCGCGCCGGGGGTAATCTCGGCGATTTCAGTTGGGATGGCGACGCACATGTTTTACCCTTCGATTCTCACAGCCATTTTGCCAGGTGGCGCGCTGGCGCACGGCAGGCAGGGGTCGGCGGCGCGGATTGCCGCCGCCATTGCGGCTTCCGGGTTGGCTCCGCCCGCCGCCCGCAGCAGCATTTGGGCTAGCCACGGCTCATTTTGGGCGGTCGGGGTCAAGATGGTGGCGGCGACGACATTTCCTTGCGCGTCAGTCTGATAGCGGTGCGCCAGCAGCCCGCGGGCGGAATCCACCCAGCCGGTGCCAGTGCGGCCCGCAAGTTGGCCGGGGGAGACGGGATGCACGGCCGCCGGTTGCGCGGGGGGAGTCTCGCCTAAGACCGTGAAGTCCGCCGCGATGCGCTCGACGGCGTGCACGCAGACGATGGCCCGGGCTTGCCCGGCCGGCTGGGGCCCCGCGAGCCAGGCGGCTTGCGCCGTGGCGGCCTGCGGGGTTTGCAATGTTCCGAGGCGAAGCTGGGCGGCCGGGCCGACGCGGTAGCCGCCTTGCCTTGAACCCAATTCCGCCAAGAACGGGCGCGGGGCGGGCGCGCCGGGGAACTCCTCGGCGATGAGGGCCTCGAACTCGGCCGGACCGCCTTCCGCGAGGACTGCCCCGTCAGGGGCCACCGCCCGCAGGCGGCTGCCGTACAAGGCCGGGTTGCCGTTGCCGTCCACCAAGCCCACATCAGCCAGCGCGCAAGGGCTGCCGGGGCCGTCGTCCCCATCTGCGGCGATGGCGAGCGCGGTTTCCAAGATGTTTGGAAGCGCCTCCAGGCAGCGCTCCCGGTCGCCGTCCGCGACAGCCGCGCTCACCCCACCCACGATGGCGGTGGCGGGAAAGTGCCCAGGCGAGCCGGCGGCGGCCATCACCAGCTTTGCGAAACGCACCAGTTTTACCGCCGGCTCCGGGCGCGCGGGCAGCCAGGTGAGCGCGTGGGTGGCGAGCACCGCCGCGTGGTGCAAAATGCCGCGGACCAGCTCGGCAGCGGGCGGGGGTGTGACGCCCGCCAGCGCCTCCAGCGCCCGCACTCCGGCCAGGTGGTGCGCCTGCGGGCAAATCCCGCACAGCCGTTCTACCAAATGGGGAACCTCCGCCGCCGGTTTCCCCAGCAGCAGCGGCTCCACCCGGGGCAGCGCCTCCATGTCGAACTGCGCGGCGACGGGCCTTCCGGCGGCGTCGCGGGTCAGCAACACCCGGGCGGCGTCCGGATCCAGGGCCTCGTCGATGCTGACGCGCGTCATGGGGCCAACCAGGAGTCGAGGATTTCGGCCGCCAGCGCGGCGGCTTGCGCAACGGCGGCGGCAACCGCCGTGCTCAAACCGACGCGCATTTCCACCACCTGCGGCACCACGCCCACAATCTCCACCGCTTCCGGCTCTTTGCCGGTCAGCCGGGCCGCCGAAAGCACGTCCAGCAGGCCGACCTCATGCGGGGAGAGTTTCGACGAGAGCAGCCGGGGCAGGTGGTCACCACTGAAACGCAACACCTGGCCGGGGATGTCCCCGGACACCGCGTCCAGGAGCAGCAGCTTGCCGGCGTCCTGCACTTGCGGCAACAGTTCCAGCCCGCCGGTTCCGCCGTCGGAGTATTCGACGCGCGGATCGGGACGCAGTTGCCGCAGCTCGGCCAGCACCGCCAGCCCCACACCGTCGTCCCCCATGATCGGGTTGCCGATGCCGAGGACGGTGACGGGCACTACCCGACCTCGGGAGCATCGACGGGGTTGGTGCCCCGGCGCAGCCAGACGCCGCCGTTGATCATGGACGAGATGCCGCCGTGGCGGTCGAGGGAGTCGGCGCGGACGGCAAGGTAGATGTGCATCACCACGAACATCCACAGGGCGAACATCATGCCGGTGTGGAACATCCGTACCGTCGGGATGCCGAACCAGTGGCAGGGGGTGGCGGCCAGCGCCCAAATCCAGTTGTTTTGGTGGTACAGGCCGAATAGGGCGAAGCCGGTGATCATCTGCAGGCCGCAGGCGCAGTACAGCGCCGCATAGGTGAGCTGTTGCAGCGGGTTGTGGGCCAGGTAGACCGGGGCGTCCTCTTTGATCAGGGCGTAGTGCTGCACCACTTGGCCCAGGTTGCGCACATCCTGCTTGCGTTTCAGCGGCCACCACTCCGTCCAGCGCAAGTGCGGGTCGCGGGCCACGAAGGCGGAGACGACGCGGGTCATGCCCAGCACCACCCAGACGGCGGCGGCGATGAAATGCACGAGCCGGAACCAGCCCATCAGGTAGCCGGTGCCCTCTCCGGCGTAGGCCTCCGGGCCGAAGAACGGGTGCATGATGAAATAGCCGGTGAGGCTGAGGGTGAAGATGGTGGCCACATTCGTCCAGTGCTGCAGCCGCAGCGAGAGCGACCAGACGGGCACCTCGGTCCAGTCGGCCGGGCCGGGATCGGGCAGGCCGCGGGAGATCTTCTCCCGGCCGATGTTCACCAGCCCTTGCAGCCGGAACTCCCCGACAGTGTCGCCGTCGGTGACCAGCGCGGTAGCCACCGCCAGCGGCCGCCAGCCGCGCATGCTGGCCCAGTCGGCATTCCGGTGGACGAGGGAGCGGTCTTTGCGGGTGATTTTCACCTGCTTCAGCACCGCTTCGAGATCGCCGCGCATCACCACCACGTCGGCGGTGGTGCCTTCTTTGATTGGGAAATCGCGCACCATCGCCAGCGAATAGCGCCGCTGCGCGGTGGCGGGGTCGAAGTCGCCTTCTTCCACATAGGGCAGCGGCAAATCCGGGCGGTCAACCCGCAGGGTTTCGGCGATGGCGTGGTCGACAGGGTCGTCGGAACCTTCCGGGGCGGCGGCGGCCAGCGCCAGCACCCGCCCCTGGCTGAGTTTGCCGACGCTGAAACCCGCCCTGGCGATGTAGTTGGAGGCCGGCCTGGCGGCGGTCGCGACGCTCACGTCAATACCTCCGCCATCTCCTGGCCGTCCACGTCCAAAACGTGCACCGCGCACGACATGCACGGGTCGAAGGAGTGGATGGTGCGCAGCGGTTCCAGCGGCTGGGTGGGATCGGCGAGCGGGTGTTTGCCGTTGCCGGCGAGGGATTCCTCGTACGGCCCCTGCTGTCCTTGCGCGTCGCGCCCACCGGCGAGCCAGGTGGTCGGCACCACGCACTGGTAGCGGGAGATTTTGCCATTTTCGATGGTGACCCAGTGGCTGAGGTTGCCGCGGGCCACCTCCACGAAGGAATATCCGGAGCACTGCGACGGCCAGCTGGACGGCTCCCACTTCGAGGCGTCGAAGACGTCGATGTCGCCGCCCTTGAGGTTGGCCACGAATGTGGGGAAGCTCTCATTGGCGAGCAACTCGGCCGCGAGCAGGCACTCGGCGGCGCGGGCCAGGGTGCGCCCGGCGGTGGAGTTGAGCTGGCCGATGGTGATTCCCAGCTTCTGGGCCGCCATGGTGACGATTTCCTTGGTGCGGGCGTGGCCGCGGGCGTAGCCCAGCAGGATGCGGGCCACCGGGCCGACCTGCACCGGATAGCCGTCGTAGCGCGGGGCTTTGCACCAGGTGTATTCGGGGTTGTCGGACAGCCACGGCAGGCCGTCGTTCGGGGCGGCGGTGTACGGCGGCTTCGGGCCGGTGTATTTCACCGTAGTCTCGCCTTTGTCCGGGGTGAGGCCGACATCGCCCTCGGCGTATTCGTACCAAGCTGAGGAGGCCCATTCGGTGATCTTCGCAGGGTCGAAAGCCTCCACGCTCACTTTGTCGCCGTCGAGGTGCACCACACCCGGCTCCACCTCGGTGTGCACCGATTTCACCCGGGCGTTCGCCGGATCGCCGGCGTAGGTGGCGCCCGTGAGGCCGACGGCCAGGAAGTCCGGCTGGGCGGCGCCGATGTCGAAGTAGTCTTTGTAGACGCCGGCGATGGCGAGCGCGTCGGGCACGTAGCAGTTGGTGACGAAGTCGACGCACTCGTTGATCCAGCCCTGCACCGCGTCGAGTTGCACCTGGTTGATGGATTCGGAATGGTTCGGGTCGATGGCGCAGGCCATGCCGCCCACCAGGAAGTTCGGGTGCGGGTTCTTGCCGCCGAAAACCGTCACGATGCGGATCATCGAGCGCTGGAATTCGAGGGCGTCGAGGTAGTGGGCGACGGCCATCAGGTTCGCCTCCGGCGGCAGCCGGTAGTCGGGGTGCCCCCAATAGCCGTTGGTGAAGACGCTGAGCTGGCCGGATTCGACGATGGACTTCACCGTGTCGCGCACCGCCGTCATCCGGGTGAGGTTGTTGCCCTTCCAGTTTGAGCCGATGGATTGCGCGAAGGCGACGGCTTTGGCCGGGTCGGCGTCAATGCACGCGGCGACGTCGACGAAGTCCAGGGCGTGCAGGTGGTAGAAGTGGATCACATGGTCTTGGATTTCCTGCGCGCCGAGCACGATGTCGCGGATGCGCAGCGCCTGCTCGGGCGGGTTGGAGCCGATGGCGTTCTCCACCGCGTTGATGGAGGCGATGGCGTGCACGGAGGTGCAGACCCCGCAGATGCGCCCGACGAAGGCCCAGGCGTCGCGCGGGTCGCGGCCCTGCAAGATGGTCTCCAGGCCGCGGAACTGGGTGGTCTCGCTCCAGGCTTTGGTGATCTGGCTGTTGGCCGTCTCCAACTCGATGCGCAGGTGGCCCTCGATGCGGGTGATGGGGTCGATTACAACACGTTCGGCCATGGCTAGGCCTCCTCTCCGCTCGCGGCCGGTTCTTCGCCGGCGGGCACCGGTTCGGCCGGCTCAGGGATGTCGCCGAAGGCCTCCAGCGGCTCGTCGCCCTTCTTCTGCGCGGCCGCGTGCCGCAGCGCGGTGGCGCCGGCGTGCAGGCCGACGCCCACTACCGTCGCGCCCAGCAAACCCCAGCCGACAGTTTCGGCGGTGGCCTCGATGCCGAGCCCGGTGACGTTCGGCAGCGCGTGGTAGAAGGGAGTGAAGCGGTCGTAGAAGTGCTTCTCGGTGCAGCCGATGCACGGGTGCCCGGCGCCGATCGGCCAGGAGGTGTGCAGGTTCCATTGGATTATGGGGCAGGCCGAGAAAGTGCTGGGGCCCTTGCAGCCCATCTCGTACAGGCACCAGCCGGAGCGGGAGCCTTCGTCGTCGAAGGTGCGCACATATTGGCCGGCGTCGAAGTGCGGCCGGCGGGGGCAGGAGTCGTGGATGCGCTGGTCGTAGGCGAACAGCGGGCGGCCTTCGGCGTCGGTGCGCGGCAGCGACTCGTGGGTGAGGATGTAGGCGACGGTGGCGGTGATGACTTCGGCGATGGGCGGACAGCCGGCCACGTTGATGACGGGCTTGTCGCGGATGATCTGGTCGACGCCGACCGCGCCGGTCGGGTTTGGGTTGGAGCCTTGCACCGAGCCCCAGACCGCGCACGCGCCGACCGCGAGGATGGCGGTGGCGTTTTCGGCGGATTCCCGCAGCACCTGCTCGGCGGACTTGCCGCCCATGGTGCAGTAGATGCCGCCGTCCTTGACCGGGATGGAGCCGTTCACCACCAAGATGTGCGGCTCGGCGTTGGTGGAATCCAGCGCCTTGTTGGCGGCATCGCCGGCGGCGGCCATTATGGCTTCGTTGTAGTTCACCGAAAGCAGGTTCAACACCACTTCCTCCACGGTGGTGCCGCCGGAGCGCAGCGCGCTCTCGATGCAGCCGGTGCATTCCTGCAGCTGCAGCCAGACTACGTTCGGCTTGGTCACGTCGGCGAGTTTTTCGGCAATTAGGTCGCCGGTGATCTCGTCGGCCATCGCCTCATTTCCGGCGCCCAGCAGCGAGGGGGCGACGGTGAAGATGGCGGCCAGCGAGCCGCAGTATTTCAGGAAGTCCCGGCGCTCGACACCGGCCCTGGCGAGATTTTCGCCCAATGTCGGCTCTTGCCAACCGTCTAGTTTGTAGGACATGCGAACCTAGTTCCTCTCTATAAAAAGCGGCGACGCTTGTTTTTCGGGGGTAAGTTCAGGCACACACTATCGCAGAAAACCCCTAGAAGTAATACCTATTGGGGTTCTTTTTATCGGTTGCGTTAATCATGGGCGTAAGGTGCGGGATATGCACGAAATGGCGCTCAGCCGCTCCATCGCCGACATCGCCCGCCGCCGGGCGGAAGGCCGGGCGGTGCGCGCCGTGGAAATCGACGTGGGCGAGTTGCGCCAGGTGGTGCCGGACACGCTGCGAAGGTGTTGGACGCTGCTGGTGCGCGGCTCGGATTTGGACGGCGCGGCCTTGCGGGTGAACCGGATTCCGGCGGTGCTCGGCTGCCGTGCCTGCGGTGCGCGAACTACCCCCACCGACCTGCCTATACTTGTTTGCGGCGCCTGCGCCGCCCCGGACGTCGAAGTGGTCTCCGGAGAAGAATTCCTTGTCAGAGCCTTGGAGGTGGATTGATGGGCCGTTTTCACCGTCATGACGGCGAGCATGAGCATTCCCACGATCACGATCACGATCACGATCACGAACACGGCCATGGGCACGGGCCGGACAGCGGCCACGGCGCCGAGCTGGTCGGCGACCATTCCGGGTATGCCACCGGTACCGAGCGCATCGAAATCCTGGAGCGCGTCTTTGCGGAAAACGACCACGCGGCCGCCCACAACCGGGCGCATTTCGACGCCGCCGGGGTGCGGGCCGTCAACATTATGTCCTCGCCCGGATCGGGCAAGACCACCCTCATCGCCCAAACCTTGCAAGCGTTGAAAGGCAAGCTGCGGGTGGGCGTCATCGAGGGCGACATCGCCACCGCCATCGACGCCGACCGGCTGCGCGGGCTGGCGGCGCAGGTGTCGCTGCTGAACACCGAGGCCGGTTTCGGCGGGGAGTGCCACCTCGACGCGCCGATGGTGGCGCACGCCATCCACGGGCTCGACCTCGGCTCGCTGGACTTGGTGTTGATTGAAAACGTCGGAAACCTGGTCTGCCCGGCGGAGTTCGACGTCGGGGCGCACCGGCGGGCGATGGTTGCCAGCGTAACCGAAGGCGAGGACAAGCCGCTGAAATACCCGGTGATGTTCCGGGTGGTCGACGCGGTCGTCGTCAACAAAATCGACCTGCTGCCCCATTTGGATTTCGATTTGGGCCTCTTCTTGGCGAACCTGCGGACGGTGAACCCAGCGGCCAAAGTCATTCTGGCTTCGGCGAAGACCGGCGAGGGCGTCCAAGAATGGCTCGGGTGGCTTTCCGAGCCAGCCGAATAGGGCTAGGGTTTTCCCAAACGAAAGGACGCGAGATGGCTTGTTTCCTGGCACCCACCGCCGCCGCCATGGTGGTCGGCGTGGTCAAAAGCTCCGCGAAAGAAGCGGCCCCCAAAGCCGGCCGCCTCCCACTGCGCACCAAACTCTCCTGGCTTCTCACCATGCTCGCCGGCGGCTCCGTGCTGCTGGCCCTGGAGCACCTCTGGCACGGCGAGGTCGTCCTCGCCCCGCCCTTCCTCACCGCCATGGCGGACGGCGCGAGCACGGCCGTTATGGTGCAAGAGATCGCGACGGTCGGGGTGGGCATGGCAGTGCTGGTAACCGTCTGCTGGGCTGTCATGGTGGTGGCGGTCGAGCGGATCGCGCTGCTGCGCCGGGTGTTCGTCAAGGCTGAGCGGTGACGCTGATCCTCACCGCGCTGGCGGTGATCCTGGTGACGGTGCTGCGCTTCGCCAAGCCGGATGCCGGGGTGCGGCTGCGCTTGGGCACCCTCGCCCTCATCTACCTCGGGGCGGCCTTGATGTGGTGCGTGGACGGCATCGCCGCCCTGGCCCAAGCCGAGCCCTTTCTTGATTTTTCCGACCCGGCCGTCATCGCCGACGACTCGCTGCTCGGGCTGGCGGTAATCGCGCTTGGGCTGGTGGTGTGGGGAGTTTTGCTCGGCATCTCGAAGATCACCGATCGCAA
>JAISTI010000164.1 GCA_031272685.1 Propionibacteriaceae bacterium
AAAAATGTCGGTGGCGATGTCTATGGTGGAGCCAACTGAGACAACAAGGAGCGTGAAAATGGCTACGACGGCCGAGGAGAAGCTCGCCCAAGAGCGGCAAAAGGCACTTGACGCCGCGCTGGCGCAAATCGAGAAACAGCACGGCAAGGGCTCGGTGATGCGCCTGGGAGACGAAACCCGTCAGGCCATCGAGGTTATCCCCACCGGCTCCATCGCCCTCGATGTCGCGCTGGGCATCGGCGGCCTTCCCCGCGGCCGGGTGGTGGAAATCTACGGCCCGGAATCGTCGGGCAAAACCACCGTCGCCCTGCACGCCATCGCAAACGCGCAGCGGGCCGGCGGCATCTGCGCTTTCATCGACGCCGAGCATGCCCTCGATCCCGACTACGCCGAGCGGCTGGGGGTAGACACCGATGCCCTGCTCGTCTCGCAGCCGGACAACGGCGAGCAGGCCCTCGAAATCGCCGACACCCTGGTGCGATCCGGGGCGCTGGCGCTCATCGTCATCGACTCCGTGGCCGCCTTGACGCCCCGCGCGGAAATCGAAGGCGAAATGGGTGACAGCCACGTCGGCCTGCAAGCCCGCCTGATGAGCCAGGCCCTGCGGAAAATGACGGGGGCGATCTCCGGCACCGGCACCACCGCCATCTTCATCAACCAGTTGCGCGAGAAGATCGGCGTTATGTTCGGCTCGCCCGAAACCACCACCGGCGGCCGGGCGCTGAAGTTCTATGCCTCGGTGCGCCTCGATGTCCGCCGCATTGAAACCCTGAAAGACGGGGGCGAAGTGGTGGGCAGCCGCACCCGCGTCAAGGTGGTGAAAAACAAGGTGGCCCCGCCCTTCAAGCAGGCCGAGTTCGACATCCTCTACGGCCTGGGCATCAGCCGCGAGGGCTCCCTCATCGATCTCGGCGTGGAAACCGGCGTGGTGCGCAAGGCCGGCGCCTGGTTCACCTTCGACGCCGACCAGCTCGGCCAAGGCAAAGAAAACTCGCGGGCCTTCCTGAAAGAGAACCCCGACGTCGCCGCCGAAATCGAGCGGCGCATCCTGGCCGCGCTCGGAGTGGGAGCCCAAGATCCGGCACCCGTGCCCGAAGGGGTGAACCCCGAAACCGGGGAAGTCGAGTTCTAGGCGGGGGCCGGTAGCAAGTGAAGGCCGATCCCGCCGACACGCAGGCTCTGCAAGAATCCGCCCTGCGGCTGCTCACCGCCCGGTCGCGCTCGGCCGCCGAGCTGCGCGAAGCGCTATTGCAGCGCGGCTTCCTGCCGGAGCTGGTGGACGAGTTGGTGCGGCGCTGGCTGGAAGTCGATCTGCTCAACGATCGCCGCTACGCCGCCGATTTCACCGCCTATTCCCGCCGCCAGCTCCGCTCCGACCGGGTCATCCGCCTGGAGCTGCGCAAACGCGGTGTTTGCGAAGCCGACATCGAATCCGCCCTGGAAGGCGAGGCTGACGAATTCGGCCGGGCCATGGAACTGGCCGCCCGGAGAGCAAAGAGCCTGGCAGGGCTGCCCGCAGACACCGCGTACCGCCGGCTGGCCGGGGCCCTTGCCCGGCGGGGCTTTTCACCCGAGGTGGTGGCCCAGGTGGTGAAGGCGTCCCTTGCGCAATCTGGCTAGGAGTTTCCCGGCCCTCCTCTGGTAGCCTTTCCAGCAGTGGTTAGCCACTACTGAGACATTGCGGGGGTGAGCCCCCACCTGGAAGGCGCTCGGGGCGATGCCTTGGGCGTTGGATTGATTGGATGCCTGATGAACGAGGCGTTGGTTGCCGCACTGTGCGCGGCCGGATTGCTGGTAGCCGTGCTTGCCGTGCTGCTGGTCGTTTTCGCGCGCCGGGGTTTGGCGCGGCCGGGGGGAATTGATTCCCAAATGGAAGAGTTGGTGCGCCGCGCCGGCCAGTTGGACAGCCGCGAATCCCGGCTGGACGAGCGCGAAGACCGGCTGGAGCAGTTCGGCCGCCAGCTCGGCCAGCGGGAAGCCGAAGTCGAGCAAGCCGACGCCCGCCTCGTCGCCGAGCTGTCCCGCATCAGCGGAATGTCGGCGCAGCAGGCGCAGGCGGAGCTGCTGGCCGAAGTCGAGCGCCGCGCCCGGCTGCAGGCCGCCGCCATCGCCCGCGACATCGAAGCCGAAACCCGCCGCCAGGCCGAGCAGCACGCCCGGCTGGTCGTGGCGGAAGCCATCCAGCGGGTCGCCGGCGAGCAAACCTCCGAGTCGGTAGTCGCCACCGTCCAACTGCCCTCTGACGAGATGAAAGGGCGCATCATCGGCCGCGAAGGCCGCAACATCCGCGCCTTCGAGCAGCTCACCGGCGTGAACGTGATGGTGGACGACAGCCCGGAATCCGTGGTCATCTCCTGCTTCGACCCGGTGCGGCGCGAGACCGCCCGGCTCGCGATGGCCGACCTCGTGGAAGACGGGCGCATCTACCCGGCCCGCATCGAAGAGGCGGTGGAGCGCGCCGGCCGGCGGGTCGCCGAAGAGAGCGTCCGCGCCGCTGAAGATGCCCTCATGGAGCTGGGCATCACCGACCTCGACCCCGGCCTGCTGCCCGCCCTGGCCGGGCTGCATTACCGCACCTCCTACGGCCAGAACGTGCTGGCCCATTCCAAAGAGTGCGCGCACCTGGCCGCCGTGATGGCCGCCGAGCTGGGGCTGGATCCGGCCACCTGCGCCCGTGCCGCCTTCCTGCACGACATTGGGAAGTCCTCCCACGACACCGGCTCGCACGCCGCCATCGGGGCGGAACTGGCCCGCAAACACGGCGAGCACCCGGACATCGTGCACGCCATCGCCGCCCACCACAACGAAGTGGAACCCGCCACCGCCGAAGCCCTGCTCACCCAAGCCGCCGACGCCATGAGCGGCGGGCGGCCGGGAGCCCGCCGCGAAAGCCTGGAGGCATACATCAAGCGCCTCACCCGCCTGGAAGAAATCGCCCTGGCACATCGCGGCGTTGACAAGGCTTTTTCCATGCAAGCCGGCCGGGAGGTCCGGGTGATGGTGTTGCCCGGGCAGGTGGACGACGCCGAAGCCGCGGCCATCGCCCGCGAGATTGCCGCCAGCATCGAATCCGAACTGACCTATCCCGGCAACATCAAAGTCACTGTCGTGCGCGAGTCCCGCGCCACCGCCACCGCGCACTAGCCACAGGAGCCCCATGCCCACCTACGAGGTAATCACCTACGGATGCCAGATGAACGTCCACGACTCCGAGCGGATCGCGGGCGTGCTGCAGGCCGCCGGGTACCGGCCCGCCCCCGCTGGCCGGCAAGCCGACCTGGTGGTCTTCAACACCTGCGCGGTGCGCGAGAACGCCGACAACCGGCTCTACGGCAACCTCGGCCACCTCGCCCCGGTCAAAGAGCGCCATCCCGGCATGATGATCGCCGTGGGCGGCTGCATGGCGCAGAAAGACAAAGACCTGGTGCTGGCCAAGGCTCCCTGGGTTGATGTGGTTTTCGGCACCCACAATCTCGGCCACCTACCGCTGCTGCTGGAGCGCGCGCGGGTGGAGCGGGCTTCCCAAGTGGAAATCCTGGAAGCGCTGGAGGTCTTTCCCTCCACCCTGCCCGCCGCCCGCGGGTCGGCGTATTCGGCCTGGGTCTCCATCTCGGTCGGTTGCGACAACACCTGCACCTTCTGCATCGTCCCGGCGCTGCGCGGCAAAGAAATCGACCGGCGCCCCGGCGAGATCCTCGCCGAAATCCGCATGCTCGCCGAGCAGGGAGTGCGCGAGGTGACGCTGCTGGGGCAAAACGTCAACACCTACGGCGTGGGGTTCGGCGACCGGCGGGCTTTCGCCAAACTGCTGCGCGCCTGCGGCTCCGTGGCGGGGCTGGAGCGGGTGCGCTTCACCTCCCCGCATCCCAAAGACTTCACCGACGACGTCATCGCCGCCATGGCCGAGACGCCCAACGTCATGCCCAGCCTGCACATGCCCCTGCAATCCGGCTCCGACAAGGTGCTGCGCGAGATGCACCGGCCCTACCGGCGCGAGCGGTTCCTGGGAATCCTGGAGCGGGTGCGCCAGGCCATGCCCGACGCGGCCGTCACCACCGACATCATCGTGGGGTTCCCCGGCGAAACTGACGCCGATTTCGCCGACACCCTGGACGTGGTGCGGCAAGCCCGCTTCGCCCAAGCCTTCACATTCCAATACTCCAAACGCCCCGGAACCCCGGCTGCCGAGCGGGAAGACCAGGTCGATCCCGCCGTCGTGGGCGAACGCTACGAGCAGTTGGCGGCCCTGGTGGCCGACATTGCCTGGCAGGAAAACCGCAAGCAGGTCGGCAAGAGCGTCGAAGTGTTGTTCGCCGCGGGGGAGGGCCGCAAGGACGGCGCCACCGAGCGCGTGTCCGGCCGGGCCCGCGACAACCGCCTGGTGCATGTGGCCGCTCCGGAGGGGTACGTCCCCCAACCCGGCGACATCGCCGAGGTGGAGGTCACCTACGCCGCCCCGCACCATCTCATCGCCGACGCGCCTATTCGCAATCTGCGCAAGTGGAGCCCCGGCACCGTGGCGGCCCTCCCGCTAATTTCCGCCGAGGCGGTGCGGCGCAAGTGATAGTCGCCATCAACGGCCCCACCGCTTCGGGGAAAACCGAGGTGGCGCTGGCCCTGGCCCGCGAGCTGGCCGCCAGTGGTGTTCCGGCCGAGATCGTGAATGCCGATTCCATGCTCGTCTACCGGGGGATGGACATCGGCACCGCCAAACCCACCCCGGAACAGCGCCTGCTGGTGCCCCACCACCTGATCGACATTATGGAGGTCACCGAGACGGCGAGCGTGGCCGAGTTCCAGCGGCTGGCCCGCGCAGCAATCGCCGACTGCCAGGCCAGGGGAGTGCTGCCGCTGCTGGTGGGCGGCTCCGCGCTGTACGTGCGTGCCATCCTCGACAAGATGGACTTTCCCGGCACCGACCCCGCCATCCGCGCCCGGTATGAACAGCGGCTGGCCGAAATCGGCCCGGAGGCGCTGCACGCCGAACTGGCCGTCCGCGCTCCGGGTGTCGCCGCCGGAATCCTGCCCGGAAACGCCCGCCGCACCGTCCGGGCGTTGGAGGCGCTTGACTTGGGTGGTTTCACCTCGGTGCTGCCCGAACCGGAATACTTCTACCCCGACGTGCTCTCTTTCTGCCTGCAACTGCCCCGGGGAGAAATGGATAGCCGCATATCGGCGCGGGTGGACTGGATGTGGGAGCAGGGATTCGTCGCCGAAGTGCGCGGGCTGCTTGAAAGGGGCCTGCGCGACGGCCTGACGGCCTCCCGGGCGCTCGGCTACCGCCAGATCATCTCCCACCTCGACGGGGCCTACAGCGAGGCCGAGGCGCGCGAGAACACCATCACCGGCACCCGCCGCTTCGCCCGCAAACAACTGGCCTGGTTCCGCCGCGACCCCAGGATGGTGTTTCTGGATGCCAATTCGGCCCCGGCGAGT
>JAISTI010000188.1 GCA_031272685.1 Propionibacteriaceae bacterium
CGCATAGGTGTAGAAGTCAGACGGGTCGGACTTCAACTCGTTGGTGAGCGACTGGTCGGTGGCCTCGTTGTGGAGCTGCTCGGTGACGACTGTCGACGCAATGTTGAGAACCGCGCCCACCTTGGTGTTGCGCGAGGAGTCGCCCTCGCGGATCACGTAGTCGCCGGCCTCCAGCTTGTAGGCGGCCGCCGCGGCGTCGTAGGAAGACATCTCGGATGTCTTGAACTTGATGGTGACGCTCTGCTGCTCGCCAGCCTTCAACACCGACGTCTTGGCATAGCCGGCCAGCTCTTGGTACGGCTTGTCGAGCCCGGTGGTGGGGGCGGAGAAATACACCTGCACCACGTCGGCGCCGGCATATGTCTCGGAGGTGTTGACGACGTTCGCCGTCACCGTCACGTTGTCTTTGTCAGCCGTTACCAACGTGGTGGTGACGGTGAAGTCGGCGTACGACAGGCCGTAGCCGAACGGGTAGTTCACCACAGATTCGGGCGCCGGCGGGTAGATGGTGCGGTAGAACGAGTCGAAGTACCGGTAGCCCACGTACACGCCCTCGGTGTAATCCTCTTGCATCGAGATTCCGTCTGCGGTGGCGAAGGTGTCGGACGCCGGGTAGAACGAGTACGAGCTGGCCCAGGTGTCGGTGAGCTTGCCGGAAGGGCTGACCGCGCCGGAGACGATGTCGGCGAAGGCGTTGCCGGATTCCTGGCCCGCCTGGCTCATCAGCAGCAGCGAGTCGAGCGCCGCGTTGCCGGCCGGGTCTTTCACCGAAGCGTTGACCGACTTGTAGAAAGTGGTGTCCACGACGCCGCCGACGTTCAACACGACGATGACGTTCTTGTACGTCTTGCCGATCAGCTTGATGTTGGCCAGCTCTTTGTCGCCAAGCAGGTAGTCGCCCTTGCCGCTGGTGCGGTCAGAGCCTTCACCAGAGTTGCGGGAGATCACGTAGATGGCGGTGTCGGTGGCGGCCGTGGGAGCCACGGTGGCAGCCGTCAGCGGCTCCTCGAACGAGGAGTAGTCGGCGGCGGCGGAGAATCCGAAGCTGCCGCCGGTTGACGGGGCCAGCCCGGCGTCGACCGTCGCCTTCATCGCCGCCCAGTAGGTGGGCGAGGTGGTGATGGTGTAGCCGGCGTTCTCCAATCCGGTGCGGACGTCGATGGTGTAGCGGTTATTGACGTCGCCGGAGCCGGTGCCGCCTTTGACGGTGGCGTAGGCGCCGACGCCGAAGAGGGCGACATTTCCTTTGGCCACCGGCAGCGCCTTCCCCGCGTTGTCGAGCAGCACCATGCCTTGGGTGGCCGCCTCGCGCGAGAGCTTCGCGTTTGCGATTTCCAGGGCGTCTTGGGCGTCAGTGGGATGGGTGGCCTGGGCCGGGTTCACGCCCAGCAGGCCGCCAGAGGCGACCAACCCGCCCGCCAGCAGCCCGACGGCCAGGGATCGCAGTGTACGCAGCTTCCCGTGTTTGATAAGGAGGTTCAATTTAGTTTCCTTCCAGTGTGGTTGTTACTTTGGCCAGCGGCCGCGCCCGCCAAAGATCGGGAGGGCTCACTTCGTTGTGGGGGTACATTGCTCGCGGTCCCCGATATGGGCAATGTATCTGCTCATCGCGGTTTTGGTAAGGGAAAATCGGCGTGTTTTTGCGGATTCATAGGTTTTACCATCTGAAGACGATTGCCTTCATTTTTTGAAGGGAATCGTCTTCACTTTTTTTAGGGAAATAGGTTGTAAACCTGGCGGATAATCACACTTCCAGCCGCGAAAAATCGACGCTGGCCAACCCGCTGGACAGCACCCGGACGCTCTGGTCGAGGGCGGCTGGGGAAGCGTCGGTCAGCTCGATCGGGAGCCAGAGCTTGCGCCCGTCCCGCCCCTGGATTTCCAGCCGGTCGGCCCCGCCGAGGCGGCCGGGCAGCAGCCGCAGCGCGCCCACCTGCTGCCAGTAGAACCAAACCCCGGCGAACATCAGGCCGTCGCGGTTCAGCCCCACCGCCAGCGGGACGGCCATGCGGCGCTGGTCTTCGAGCATCCGGGTGTGGCGCACCAGGCCGATGACAAGGTAAAACAGCAGCGAAACGCCGGCCGCCCCGGCGATCCAGTAGGCGGATTCCCGCCCGGTGTCGGGAAAGAAAAACCAGATTGCCAGCGCCACCAGCAGCAGCAGCGCCGTCCACACTGCCCCGGTGATCAGATAGGCGCGCACCTGGCGGCGGCGGGTGGCCGCCACCTCGGGCCGGAAATAAAACCCCACCTCGTCCATGCGGGCATCCTACAAGGGCTGGCTTTCACAGCCACTGCCGCGCCCAGTGGTACATGGCGATCGCGGCGGCCGCCCCGGCGTTGATGGAGCGGGTAGACCCGTGCTGGGTGATGGCGACGAGCAACTGAGCGCCGGAGACCATGGCCTCGGTCAGGCCGGGCCCCTCCGAGCCGAAAATCAGGCAGCAGTCTTGCGGCAGGGTTGCCGTCTCCAGCGGCACCGAGCCCGGCAGGTTGTCGACGGCCACCGCCGCGATGCCGCGCCCGGCCAGCCACTCGAACAAGCCGGCTTCGTCTGGATGGTGGACGACGTCGAGATAGCGGTCGGTGACCATCGCGCCGCGGCGGTTCCAGCGCCGCCGGCCGACGATGTGCACCGCCGCCACGTTGAAGGCGTTCGCGGTGCGCACGATGGAGCCGATGTTGAAGTCGTGCTCCCAGTTCTGGATGGCGACGTGCAGCCGGCTGCGGTGCTGTCCGAGGTCGGCGCGGATCGCGTCCACGCTCCAATACCGGTAGCGGTCGATGACGTTGCGGCGATCGCCGCCGGCCAGCAGCGCCGGGTCGAGGCGCGGGTCGTCCGGCCACGGCGGCGGGTGCGGACCGACGCCCGGATTGGCGCTGGCGGCCAGCTCGTCTTCGCCCAACAGTTCAGGTGGCATGTGACAACGCTAACGGCATGTGGTGGAATTGGGGGGTTATGCCCATCCCCGCAATCGTTCCCGCGCTCGTCCCGATGCTCCCCGAATGGCTCGACCCGGTCTGGATCATCCAGTCGCTGGGCAACTGGGCGCTGTGGGGGGTGGCGCTCATCCTCGTCGTCGAATGCACCATCTGGCCGGTGCTGCCGGGCGATTCGCTGCTGTTCACCGTCGGGATGTTCGTGG
>JAISTI010000060.1 GCA_031272685.1 Propionibacteriaceae bacterium
GAGCCCAGCGAATACGAGGCCTCCGGGTCGGAAGCCGCCACCTCGATGGCCTCGGAGATGGCCATGCCGAGCGAACCCGAGGTGTCCGGGAACTGCTCGCGCAGCTTGCGGCCGATCTCGGTGGTTTCGGACGGCGAGCCCACCGACCAAGCGCCGAAGACGGCCATCTGCGCGTGCCGGTACGGCTTGCCCTCGAACGAGGAGCGCACCTGCCAGATGTCGCACTTCAGGCCGAACACCTCGGCGGCGAATGCGAGCGCCGCGCCCCACTGGCCGGCGCCGGTCTCGGTGGTCAGGCGGGTGCGGCCGGCGATCTTGTTGAAATACGCCTGCGGCACCGACGAATTCGCCTTGTGCGAGCCGACGGGGGACGCGCCCTCGTATTTGTAATAGATGCGGGCCGGGGTGCCGATCGCCTGCTCCAGCCGGTGCGCCCGGTAGAGCGGCGACGGCCGCCAGAGCCGGTAAATCTCGCGGACTTCGGCGGGAATCTCAATCCAGCGCTCGGCGGACGCCTCCTGCATAATCAGGCCCATCGGGAAGAGCGCGGCGAGGTCGTCGGGCGCGAGCGGCTCGCCAGTGCCCGGATGCAGCGGCGGGGCGGGCGGATTGGGGAAATCGGGGACGATGTTGTACCAGTGCGTCGGGATGGCGGATTCGTCCAGGGTTACTTTGTAAGGTTTGTCAGACATGCGGAAATCTTTCGTGATAGTTGGATGGAATTGTTGATGGAACGCCACTAGGAGGCGGGTGGGTTGTTCTTTGGCAGATGCGCCCTAGTCCGTCGCACCTGCCGGGGGCCACTCCCAGACCTGCCGCATCCAGGCCTCCACTTCGTCGGGGTGCCTGGGCAGATCCCTGGAGAGGATCTCGCATCCGGTTTCGGTTATCACAATGTCATCTTCTATGCGCACGCCTATTCCACGCAACTCCGGCGGCACTTTGAGATCGGCCGCCTTGAAGTACAGCCCAGGCTCGACGGTGCAGACCATCCCCGGCCGCAGCTCGGCCTCTTTGTAGTTTTCGTCGCGGGCCAGGGCGCAGTCGTGGACGTCGATGCCGAGGTGGTGGGAGGTGCCGTGCACCATCCAGCGGCGGAAATGCTGGCCGTTTTCGAGATCGAGGGCCGCGGCGGCGGAGACGGGCAGCAGCCCCCATTGCTCCAGATACCGGGCGATGACGGCGATGGCGGCCAAGTGGATGTCTTTGAATTTGTTGCCCGGTTTGGCGGCGTCGATGCCGGCCTGCTGGGCTTCCAGCACCGCCTCGTAGACCTGCCGCTGCGCCGGCGAATAGCGCCCTGACAAGGGCAGCGTGCGGGTGATGTCGGCGGTGTAGAGCGATTCGATTTCGATGCCGGCGTCGATGAGCAGCAGCGATTCGGGGCGGAGTTCGCCGGTGTTGCGGATCCAGTGCAGGGTGGTGGCGTGGTCGTCGGCGGCGACGATGGAATCGTAGCCGGTGGCGTTGCCGAGATGGCGGGCGTGCAGGCCGAAGACGCCTTCCACCCAGCGCTCGCCCCGGCCGCGGCGGACGGCCTGCGGGAAATCGGCGACGACGGCCGCGAAAGCGGTGGCGGTGCGCCGGCACGCCTCGCGCATCTGCCCGATTTCGAATTCGTCTTTGACGAGCCGCGCCTCGCTGAGCCAGCGGGCCAGCTCTTCGTCTTTGCCCTTCGCCGCTTCGACGTCGCTGCCGGCGGCCGTCCGCAGCGCGTCCACCTTTGCGGTGAACGGCTCGTCGGCGTCGCGCACGATTCTGGCATCGCCGTCGCCGATGATCGCGTCGAATTCGGTGATGTCGCGGGTTTCCAGGCCAGTCAGGGCCGCCATCTCGGCCAGCGACTCGCGCTGCCCGACCCACAGCTCGCCGTAGCGGGCGTCAGCGTAGAACTCCGGGTCGGTGCGCGGCACCCGTGGGTGGAAGAACAGCACCGCCTGGTGGCCGTCGGCGGCGGGGATGAGCGCCAACATGGCGTCCGGCTCTTTGTCTTCGCCCAGGCCGGACTCGTAGGCGAAGGCGGTGTGCGGGCGGAAACGGTAGTCGCAGTCGTTGTTGCGCGGCTTCAGCGGGCCGGCGGGCAAGACGAGCAGCTCGCCGGGGAAGGCGGCGCTCAGCGCGGCGCGGCGCTTGGCGGCCCAGGGGGCGGCGGGCAGCTGGGCAGGCAAGTTGGCGGGGTCGATGTCGGACGGGGAGGGCGCCCAATCCTCATTGATGAACGCCTTGAACGCCTGCGAGAAGGCGATACCGCGGTTCGACTCGCCCGCTGGCGTCTGCTCTGACTCGGCCATGCGCCCAACTTTACTAGCCGCCGGGCCTAATTCCAGATGGCGGCCAAACGGGCAAGTAGAGTGGGTGCCGTCAAGGAGGTCCAGTGGTAAACGCGGTAATCATCATGGCGGCGGGGCTCGGCAAGCGGATGAACTCGAAGCTGCCGAAAGTGCTGCACCCAGTGGCCGGAAAGCCGATGCTCGCCCACGCGGTCTCGGCCGCCGAGGCTGTCGCCCCCGAACATCTGGTGGTGGTGGTCGGCCACGGGCGCGAACTGGTCGAAGAGCAGCTGCGGGCCTTCGCGCCGCAGGCGGTGGTGGCGGTGCAAGAGCAGCTGCTCGGCACCGGCGACGCGGCCCGCGCCGGGCTGGGCCCGCTGCCGCAGCCCGACGGCGAAATCGTCATCATCAACGGCGACATGCCGCTGCTGGAGGGCGCCACCGTCCGCCGGCTGGTCGAAGACCACCGCGCGGGCGGCAACGACGCCACCATCCTGATCGCCGAGCTGCCCGACCCCGTCGGCTACGGACGGGTGCTGCGCCGGGACGGCCTGGTGCGCCGCATCGTCGAAGAGCGCGACGCCTCCGAGGCCGAGCGGGCCGTCAGCGAGGTGAACGTGGGCGTGTACGTGTTCCAAGCGCAGGCGCTGCTGGATTCGCTGGCCGAGCTGCGCCCGGAGAACGAGCAAGGCGAGTATTACCTCACCGACACCATCGGGCTGATCGCCGCCGCCGGCGGGCAGGTTGGCACTTCCCTCATCGAAGACTTCCGCCAGGTGGAGGGCGTCAACGACCGGGTGCAGCTCGCCGCCCGCAACCAGGAGCTGAACCGGCGCATCCTGCGGCGCTGGATGCTCGCCGGGGTAACCATCCTCGATCCGGCCAGCACCTGGATCGAGGCGGACGTCTCGCTGGCCCCGGATGTCACCCTGCTGCCCGGCACTTCGCTCGAAGGCGCCACCTCCATCGCCACCGGCGCTGTCATCGGGCCGGACACCACCCTCAAAGACACCGAAGTGGGCGAGGGCGCACAAATCGCCCGCTCACAAGCCACTTTGTCGATAATCGAAGCCGGGGCGCAGGTCGGCCCGTTCTCGTATCTGCGGCCGGGCACCGTGGTCGGCGCGGATGGCAAGCTCGGGGCGTTTTGCGAGACGAAGAACACCAAGATCGGCGCGGGGGCGAAAGTGCCGCACCTGACCTACGCCGGAGACGCCGTCATCGGCGAAGGTGCGAACATCGGCGCCGGCACCATCTTCGCCAACTTCGACGGGGTCAACAAGAGCGTCTCCACGGTGGGGGCGCACTCTTTCATCGGCTCCGATTCGGTGCTGGTCGCCCCTGTGAATGTGGCGGCCGGGGCTTATGTGGCGGCCGGCTCGGTTGTCACCCAAGATGTCGGGCCAGGCGAGCTGGGCATCACCCGCGCCGAGCAGCGCAGCGTGCCCGGATGGGTGGCGCGCCGGCGCCCCGGCACCAAGACCGCCCAAGAAGCGGATAAATCCCAAGACGGCGACGACGGCGAAAACTAACCGAATAAAGTAGGGGCTGTCACGCAGTCGGAGGCATTAGTGAGAGAAATCAAGCGGCAGTCGGAGAAACACCTGATGCTCTGCTCCGGCAGGGCCTACCCCGAACTCAGCCAAGAGATCGCCAGCATCCTCGACGTCGACTGCGTCCCCACCCGGGCCCTCACCTACGCGAACTCCGAAATCTATGTGCGCTTCGAAGAATCCGTGCGCGGGGCGGACGCTTTCGTCATCCAAAGCCACCCCGCCCCGGTGAACGAGTGGCTGATGGAGCAGTTCATCATGATCGACGCGCTGAAGCGGGCCTCCGCCCGGCGCATCACCGCCGTCTGCCCGTTCTACCCGTACGGCCGCCAAGACAAAAAGCACGCCGGGCGCGAGCCGATCTCCGCGCGGCTGGTAGCCGATTTTTACAAGACGGCCGGCGCCGACCGGGTGATGACCGTCGATCTGCACGCCGAGCAGATTCAAGGTTTCTTCGACGGCCCCGTCGACCACCTGATGGCGCTGCC
>JAISTI010000076.1 GCA_031272685.1 Propionibacteriaceae bacterium
GGCAGTGCGGGCACAGTTCCCCGGCAGCGGATCTAACGAACAATAACAATGTTGGAGTTAGAGTTTTCCGGCTAACGGCCCCGCGAAGTCCGCCCGCCAAGGCGGCATTGGTGGGAGGATAGTGGGGTTGCAAGCGATGTGGGCCAAGGAGGTTTCAATGGCTGAGTTCCTGTACGAAGAGATGCTGCCAAGTTCGGGGGACGACACCGAATACCGGCTGTTGACCACCGAAGGGGTCGAGGTGGTGGCCGGGCCGGACGGCCGCGAGTTCCTGAAAGTGGCGCCGGAGGCGCTGGAGCTGCTCGCCCAGACCGCGATGCACGACATCGCCCACTATCTGCGTCCGGCGCACCTGCGCCAGCTCGCGTCGATCCTGAGCGATCCGGAAGCCTCCGGAAACGACCGCTTCGTCGCCCTGGATCTGATGAAGAACGCCAACATTTCGGCCGGCGGGGTGCTGCCGATGTGCCAGGACACCGGCACGGCAATCGTCATGGGCAAGCGCGGCCAGCAAGTGCTCACCCCCGGCGACGACGAGCGCGCATTGAGCAAGGGCGTCTACAACGCCTACACGAAACTGAACCTGCGCTATTCCATGAACGCGCCGCTGACCACCTGGGACGAGCAGAACACCGGCACCAACCTGCCCGCACAGATTGAGCTGTACGCCGACACCGCCCCCGGCCACGAGCTGAGCTACAAATTCCTGTTCATGGCCAAAGGCGGCGGCTCGGCGAACAAGAGCTACCTCTACCAGGAGACGAAGGCCATCCTGAACCCGGATTCGATGATGCGTTTCCTGGACGAGAAGCTGCGCTCGCTGGGCACGGCCGCCTGCCCGCCGTACCACCTGGCCATCGTAATCGGCGGCACCAGCGCCGAATACGCGCTGAAGGTGGCCAAGTACGCCTCCGCGAAATATCTGGACGGCCTGCCCACCTCCGGCTCGCCAAGCGCGCACGGCTTCCGCGACTTGGATCTGGAGCAGCAGGTCTTGGAGCTGACAAGGCAGTTCGGCATCGGCGCGCAGTTCGGTGGGAAGTATTTCTGCCACGACGTGCGGGTGGTGCGGCTGCCCCGCCACGGCGCCTCGCTGCCGGTGGCTGTCTCCGTCTCCTGCTCCGCCGACCGGCAATGCCTGGCAAAGATCACCCCCGAAGGCGTTTTCATCGAGCAGCTTGAACTCGACCCGGCCCAGTTCATGCCCGACATCGACGAGGCCGCCATCGAAGGCGGCGACGTGGTGGAAGTGGATTTGCGCCGCCCGATGGCCGAGGTGCTGGCCCAGCTCACCCAATACCCGTGCAAGACTCGCCTGAGCCTGACGGGCACGCTTATCGTCGCCCGCGACATCGCCCACGCGAAGCTGCGCGACCGGCTCGACGCCGGCGAAGACCTGCCGCAGTATTTCAAAGATCACCCGGTCTACTACGCCGGCCCGGCCAAGACCCCCGAGGGCATGCCCTCCGGCTCGTTCGGGCCGACCACCGCCGGCCGGATGGATTCATATGTGGATCTGTTCCAAAGCCACGGCGGCTCGATGGTGATGGTGGCCAAAGGCAACCGCTCGCCGCAGGTGACGGACGCCTGCAAGAAGCACGGCGGCTTCTATCTCGGCTCGATCGGCGGCCCGGCCGCCCGGCTGGCGCAAGACTGCATCAAGTCTGTCGAGGTGCTCGAATACCCCGAACTGGGCATGGAGGCCATCTGGAAGATCGAGGTGGAAAATTTCCCGGCCTTCATCGTGGTGGACGACAAAGGCAACGATTTGTTCTACGACGTAAACCGGCCGACGCTCGTGCCGTTCTTGGGCAAGAAGAACGGCTAGAAGCGCGGCTCGGGCTGCAGCGAATCGAGGTATGAGCGCAGCAGCCAGGGCCAGTCGGTCTGGATGGCGTCGATGCCGCGGGTGACCAGCGGGCCGAAGGCGGCGTCCAGGCCCTCCAGCAGGGCGAGCTCGTCGTCCAGCCCGCCGAAGAGCGGGATTCCGGTGTTGAGAGTGACGGTGGACACCATGGTGAACACCCCGCGCTCGTGCAGGCCCTCGATCACGTCGCGCTGGAACCACGGGTGCAGCGGGGTTTCGGTGAGCAGCTCCAGGCCGACGGTGTTGAGGTCGGGGCTGTCGATAACCCGGTCGGCGTCTTCGGGGCTGGCGCAGATCGGCACGAACGGGTATTTCACCGGATGGCGCTCAAGCTGGGTGAGCGCGGATTCGTCCCAGGCTGGGCATTTCAACACCAGCTGCGCGGGCATGGCCAGGGTGTCGAGCAGGTTCAGCAGGATCGGCCAGCGCCACCAAGAGCGGTCGATGTTGAAGAGCACATCCCCTTTGAATTCTTCCAGCAGCGGCAGCAGCCGTTCCACCGTGGCGGGCCGTCCGGGACGGTCGACGCGCAGATAGCGCAGCTTATCGATCTGCTCGGAGGTTAGGGTTTGCAGATTTTCCTCGATGCCGAGCTGTTCGGGCTCGGTGCCGTCGTGGAAGGCGAAATACACCCCGTCGGCGGCGGCGCAGGCGTCGATTTCCACCATGTCGGCCCCGCTGAGCAACGCACCCCGCACTGCTAGGGCGGTGTTTTGCGCGGCGCTGCCGACAGCCGCCCCCCGGTGGGAGACGACCAGCATCCCCCGCTCGCCGAGCTTGCGGTTCAGCAGCGCGTTGGCTTGCTCGAATTCGGCCCTTCCGAACATTTACGATCCTTTGTT